>JAQYRL010000011.1 GCA_028725765.1 Clostridiales bacterium | reverse complement strand
TGCTGTAAGGAGGAAATAGACGTACCTTTTGTAGAATGTCTGCTAAAGACATTCTACCATCAGGATATCCAAAGTTGAACAAGTTATTGCATGACACTTTTTCATAAAGAAAGGTGTCGGTAAAACATATTATACGAGGAGTTTTGATATGATTGAAAAAACTGATGAAAAAATACTAGCAGAATTACTCTCCAAAATAGGCAAGCTGGATGAAATTCAAATGGAAGAAGCAAAGTGTAGGCAGGATTATTTGGTTAAACCGCCTGGAAGTCTTGGAAGACTTGAAGATATATCCGTTAAGATTGCAGGAATTTATGGGAAAGTAAAAACTCCAATAGAAAAATTTGCAATTGCGATAATGTGTGCAGACAACGGTGTTGTTGAGGAGGGAGTAGCTTCAGCACCTCAATCGGTAACACTGGCGCAAACAATAAATTTTACACGCAGATTAACTGGGGTAGGCACGATGGCAAAACATTTTGATATACCATTATTTGTTGTTGATGTCGGTGTCGCCATGGATATCCCAGACTATTTATATACCGATGAGATGCTTGATGAAAATAACGCAATTCCAAGAAAAATCGTTAATAGGCGATTCTCAAATGGAACTAGAAATTTAGCTAAAGAAGATGCTATGACAAGAGAAGATGCTATCCGTGCAATTTTGGTAGGCATCGATTCGGCAAAGGCAATAAAGGATTCAGGCGCTGATGCTTTCGGGGTCGGCGAGATGGGAATTGGAAATACGACGTCGAGCTCAGCTGTTTTGTGCGCGTTGACTGATTTATCTCCAGAAGAGATTGTTGGCCGAGGTGGTGGGCTCAAGGACGAGGGGCTCAGAAAGAAAATAGATGTCGTTCGAAATGCGTCAAAACGCTGCAGAGAAAATAATTATGACGTGATTGATATTTTGGCGAGCGTAGGAGGATATGATATCTGTGCAATGACAGGGGCTTTTCTGGGAGCGGGAATATATAGAATCCCAGTTGTTGTAGACGGTGTTATTTCAATTGTTGCTGCGCTTGTAGCCAAGGAATTGGCACCAGATGTAGTGAATTTTATGTTTGCATCTCATAAATCTAAAGAAGTTGCTTATGAAAAGGCGATGGAACTACTAGGCTTGTATCCTTTGTTTGATTTGAATATGAGGCTGGGAGAGGGAAGCGGTTGCCCTATTGCTTTTAATATATTGGAAACGGCATCGACGATTATATGTGATATGGCAACATTTGAGGAAGGTGAAATAAACGACGATTATATGACTGAAATTAGAGATAAAATGCTGTTTAGCTAAGTTAATTTAACCAGTGGGGTGTGATGTGAAAATACTAATTAGCGGCGGTGCGAAAAACGGCAAGTCGATGTATGCCCAGAAAATTGCAAAGGCGATGTCTGTTGAATATGATGTTCCACTTTATTATGTAGCTACTATGGAGCCAGTCGATGAGGAAGATAAGAATAGAATTCAAAGGCATGTTCATGAAAGAGCAGGCTGGGGTTTTATAACTATTGAAGAACCAAGGAAATTAGCAGAGATTTTTGAACGCGGAATTTCAAGTGCTGAAGATGCAAATTCGAAGATAGATAGAGGAACTGCGAGATTGGAAAATGTGGATGAAAGAGGCGTGTTTCTTGTTGACAGCCTCACTGCACTTCTTGGGAACAATATGTTCCATAAAAATGGAAATATGAATCTTGATTGCTTTGATGATGTCTGTGATGATATATATAGATTCTCTATGAAAGCCTCAAACATTGTTCTCGTATCGGATGCAATAGGCTGCGATGGCACGAAGTTTGATGACTTTACAGAAGCATATAGGAGGACACTAGCAAGACTGGAGAGAGAAATCGCTTCATATTATGACAGAGTTACTGAGGTTAGCGTCGGACAGATTATCGAGTTTAAATAGTATTTGGTATTGCATATTGCAAAATACAAGTTTTGCATAAGTGGCGGAGGTTAAATGTGAAAAAATTTATTACTGCATTCTTTATGGCTTGGGGGTACTTCCTTGCCTTGCCCTGCCCGCACAAAAAATGGGACAACTCCAGCCAGCATCTCATGCTTGCATTCCTTCCTGCGATTGGAATGGTTGCCGGAGCCCTATGGTGCCTATGGGCGTGGTTTCTAAGGCTTTTCGACATACCTCAAGAAATAGAAAGTCTGGCAACAATGACATTCATATTCTTTATTAGTGGATTTTTTCACTTAGATGGCTTCATGGATACCTGTGATGCACTCCTTTCAAGGCGCGACATGCTTGAGCGGCAGAGAATTTTGAAAGATTCAACTGTTGGAGCTTTTTCTGTAATATCGGTGATACTGCTAATTTCATGGTGGGTCGTTACATTTGTTTTTGTTATTGACAGACCTGATTACTGGATGTTGTTTCTAATACCTGTAATAAGCAGGACCATGTCAGCAATTCACGTGCTGACTCGCAAACCCATAGGCCATAGCCAATACAAGGACGGCTTTTCAACTACAGAGAGAAAAGCGGCTGTAAGCATCACTGTTTTGCTTGCGATGATTGGGGTAATTATAAGTGCAATCCTTTTAAAACTGACAGGTGGCGAACCACAAACCCTTGCTATTACAGTAGTTTTAATGATTTCTACATCCTTTGGATTTACGGCAAATGCAACAAAACAGCTTGGTGGCATGAGTGGCGATATCTCTGGGTATGGTCTTTGTTTAACAGAACTCTTCGGAGTTATAACAGTAGCTATTTCGATGAGTTAGGAATTGCGGAACCCAGTTACGTATTCATAATAGATTTGGCTTAATATAGGCTTACTATAAAGGAGATGAAAATTGAAAATGATTTTTGGAGGTGCATACCAAGGTAAACTTGAATATGCATTAAAAAAATACAATATAAGCGAAGATGATGTTTTCTATTGCTCTTCTGAAATGCCAGAAATGGATCTCTCTAAACGTATAATATATGGACTTGAAAATTTTTCATGGGCTTGCGAAAATAAGGGCGATAGTCCTGAAAAAATACTGATGGATATTATCAGCAGCAATGAGGACATTGCAAGTGATATAATTTTTATCTCTGAAGACATATCATGTGGGCTTGTACCAATGGATAAAACGGAACGTTCATGGCGAGAAAATCACGGTAGAATGATGATTGCATTGGCGAATAAATGTACTTCCGTCGAGCGAATATTTTGTGGCATACCGATGAAGATTAAGTAATAGAAGTGTATTAATTTCTGATGAATAGATTGAAAGTTTTTAGAAATTTTAGAAAGGTAATGTAAATGAAGTCAGTCATTTGTTTGATAAGACATGGTGTAACAAAGGGAAATCAGATGCGCTGGTATTATGGAGCATCTGACATTGGCTTGTCTCCAAAAGGACGAAAGGAACTTGAAGATATTGCAAGGAACAATCCATATCTTCATGATGAAAATACAAAGTTTTTCAGATCCGAGCTTTCGAGGACTGCGGAAACTCTTGAAATTTTGTTTGGTGAGAAGCAAAGTGTTGCTATGCCACATCTAAATGAAATGAACTTTGGTATATTTGAAAAGCATACATACGAAGAACTGGAAGATGACAAAGCTTTTAAGGAGTGGGTTTTTGACGAAACGGGTGAAATAAGTCCTCCAGAAGGTGAGTCTAGGAACGCATTTAAAGATCGTGTGTTGCTAGGAATTAGCGAGGTTTTAGCTGATCATGGAGAAAGAGTTCATGGCCTGAATGATGGAGTTAACAGTGTATGTGTGCTGCACGGTGGAGTGATTGGAACGATTATGTGGAATTTTTTTGGAGATGATTCTCATACAATGTGGGACTTTATACCGCCGCCAGGCAGTGGATATAAACTTGCCTTGGAAACCGATGAAAATGGTACAAGGCCGATTTCTTACGAGGTTCTGGATCATCGTGCCGACACAGGTCATGAGAAGGGTAGTCCAAGTGATAAGCCCCTCATAATCAAACTGGAAGATGTAGTTAAGACGTTTAAAACGAAGACTAACACTGTTCAGGCACTTAAGGGCATAAACCTTAGTATTGCAAAGGGTGAAATCTTCGGTATTATTGGTCTTTCGGGGGCTGGCAAGAGCACGATTGTAAGATGTATGAATTTGCTTGAGAGACCAACTTCAGGGAGAGTGTTGGTAGACGGTATCGACATGATGAGCTTAAGCAAGAATGAGCTCAATAAGCAGCGCCGAGATATAGCGATGATATTCCAGCAGTTCAATCTTCTGATGCAGAGAAACTGTCTTGAAAACATTTGCTTCCCTCTTGAAATTGCTGGATATCCAAAGGAGAAGGCTATCGAAAGAGCAAAAGAACTGCTTGAGGTTGTAGAACTCTCCGATAAAGCAAAAGCCTATCCGTCACAGCTTTCGGGCGGACAAAAGCAGAGGATTGCAATTGCAAGGGCGCTTGCAACTAATCCGAAAGTTCTTTTGTGCGACGAGGCAACCAGCGCACTTGATCCGAAGACTACTAGAGCTATTTTGTCGCTTCTCAAAAAAATTAATGAGGAGTATGGTATTACTATTGTAGTGATTACTCACGAAATGAGCGTTATCCAGCAAATCTGCAATACGGTTGCAATAATAGAGAATGGTGTGATTGCGGAGTCTGGAAGTGTCAAGGACATTTTTGCAAATCCGAGAACTGAAGCTGCGAGAAAACTCGTTTTTCCAGGCAATAGCATGACAACGCCTATTGTGGGCAAGCGTCTTGTAAGGATGGTATTTGACGGTAGATCTACATTTGAACCGGTGATCAGCAATATGATAATGCAGTGCGGAGAGCCAGTTAATATAATGTATGCGAATGTACAAAATATAGATGGTGTGTCAGTTGGTCAAATGGTTATTCAGATTTCAGAAAATCGCGAATCAGCTGAGAAGCAGCTCAGATACTTGAAAAGTCAAGGCATAAAATTCGAAGAAATTGAGGAGGTGGGAAGTGATGCTTAATATGCTAGCAGTTCAGAGTTTGAATACTGTATATATGACACTTGTTTCTACTTTTTTTTCATACGTCTTCGGATTGCCCCTTGGAATAGCTCTTGTAGTTACGGGTAAAAACGGTATTAGGCCTAAACCCATTTTAAACTTTGTACTCGGAACAGTGATAAATATTTTCAGAGCTGTGCCATTTCTGATCTTGTTGATTGCAATAAGTCCCTTTACTCAGCTTATAACGGGAACGACTATAGGCATTGCAGCGACGATTGTTCCCCTTGTTGTTTCGGCTACTCCATTTATCGCTAGACTTGTAGAGGGCTCAGTCCTTGAAATCGATCAGGGTGTAATAGAGGCAGCCCAATCGATGGGAGCCAGTGATTGGCAAATTGTCTCGAAGGTCATGTTGACGGAAGCTAAACCAGCGATTCTCGTGGGGAGCGTTGTTGCAGTTGTTACCATACTCGGATACTCGGCTATGGCAGGTATAGTCGGTGGGGCTGGACTTGGTGCAGTTGCAATCAATTACGGATTATATAAATTCAACGCAGAGGTTCAGTGGATTACGATTGCAGTAATTGTAATTTTGGTTCAAATTCTACAAGAACTTGGTATGTGGATTTCTAGACGCACAGATAATAGGATATAATTATTAATTCAGGAGGAAGAAAAATGAAATTAAAACGAAGAAACATACTGTCACTTGCAATTATTTTGTCGCTTGTTATTGGTAGTATTGCACTTACTGGTTGTGGGGGCAAGGATGGCGAAGACAAAACTATAAAAGTTGGTGCAAGCCCTGCACCACACGCAGAAATTTTGAAAGAGGTTAAAGCTGAGCTTGAAAAAGACGGGTACAAGCTTGAAATCGTTGAATTTCAGGATTATGTTCAGCCAAATAAAGCACTTGACGCAGGGGATATCGATGCCAACTATTTTCAGCACAAGCCGTACATGGATGAGTTTAATGCAAAGCAGGAAACTGAGCTGGTGAGCATCGGCGCAATACATTACGAGCCACTCGGTCTATATCAGGGCGAAAAGAAGAGCCTAGACGAGCTTGCTGAGGGCGACAAAATAGCTGTGCCTAACGATACAACGAATGAAGCAAGAGCATTGCTGTTGCTTGAGTCTGGAGGACTAATTAAGTTGAAAAAGGATGCTGGCTTAACTGCAACAAAACAGGATGTTGTTGAGAATCCTAAAAAACTTGAAATTGTTGAGCTTGAAGCGGCTATTATTCCAAGAAGCATGTCTTCTGTTGCCATGGGGGTAATAAATGGGAATTATGCACTTAGCGCTGGAATCAAGGAAGAAACCGCAATTACATTTGAGTCATCAGATAGTGCAGCTGCTAAAACCTATGCAAATATTATAGCGGTAAAGAAGGGCAATGAGGACAGCGAAAAGTCTAAGGCATTATTCAAAGCAATGACATCAGATAAAATAAAGAAATTCATTGAGAAAAAATACGGCAAGGCTGTTGTGCCTGTGTTCTAGAAAGTGAAAAATCAGAAATAAAACTAAAAAGAGTCTCTTCGTAGAATTTACTGATAGAGACTCTTTTTTTTCTTGCAATTATCAATCCACTCTTATGCTGATTTCTCCTGTGGTTAAGGACTCAATTTGACGCATCTTTGGACCTTCCATGTATTCGACAACTAGACCACCGTTATCATCTATGTCGATGGCATTGGCGGCAATAGGAGTAGCACCTTGGTAAGGAAATATTGAAATGCGTTTTCCAAGCACATTTGATCTCAACCTATATTCCTGTAAAAATTTTGGTCCACCTGCACCTGATGTCGGTGTTTCAAAAATTGCTGCAGGATTTTGCTCTTTGGGTTCAAGTTCTTTTAAGATTTCCATGGTGTTATTATAAACGAGTGCAGCCAATTTGCTTCTTGAAAAAGAATTTCTAGTTTTTGAAATTGCGCCTATGCTATCACGGATGTCAACTGGAACAGAGGCTGGACTAAAGCAGTTGATTCCAATGCCTATCAATATATTGTCTATCTTACCAGTTTCGAGATTGGCACCAGCTTCGGTTAATATGCCGCATATTTTTTTGTTATTGACAAAGATATCATTAACCCATTTAACTTTTGCTTTAACGTCTGCAATTTCTTCAACTGCACGAGATACAGCTACAGCGGTTGCAATTGTTACATATAGAGCCTTATCAATAGCAAATTTCGGTCTTATACCAATTGTCATATAAATGCCCGTACCAGGAGGAGAGAAAAATTTCCTGCCCATGCGCCCTCTACCGTCTGTTTGCTTGTTAGAAACGACAAGCAGAGGTTTATCTGCGGTTATCTTCTCACTATGATTGCTAGCATATGTGTTGGTGGAATCTATACTATCAAAAACACATAAATTTGTTGGATAATTGAGCTCTGAAATTATAGAACTTTCCGTAAGACTGTGAGTCCCTCCGACTAATTTGTATCCGACCCTTGTTCGACTCTCAATTTCATAACCGTCTTCTCTTAGTTGTTCAATTGACTTCCAAATTGCATTTCTGGACACTCCAAGACGATTTCCTAGTTCCTGACCTGAATGATAGCCTATGTCTTCTTCCATCAATATATTTAAAACTTTTGTTCTAGTAAGCATATTAATCTCCTAACACAGATATATTGTCAACCCAGTATAGCACACAAAGTAGACGCATGTAAACCTTTTAAGTAAGGCTGTTTTGTGGTATTATTGAAATGAAGAAAATTAGAGAAATAGTATTGGAGACAAAAATGAAGAATGTTACACTTAAAATTTCAGGCGGAGAATTTGGCATGCCGGAAGATGCTGATGGAAACGTTGAAATTATAACAGAAGGAAAACTATATAAAAGAAACGGCAAGACTTATCTGAGATATGATGAACTTCCAATCTCGGGTATGGAAGGATGCGTTACAACCTTAATCATGGATAAAGACCGTGTTAAGATGAGAAGAAGTGGTGATGATCGTGGAACTGGAGAGATTGTTTTTGAGAAGGGCAAACGATATTTCAGTGAATATGAGACACCCATGGGGCTTTTTCCTCTTGAAGTTCTTACAAATCATGTAAATAATAAGTTGAATGAAGAAGGATTTGGCGATGTAGATATAGACTACCATATAAGTCTTGATGGACTGATAGATGGTAGGAATATGATAAAAATTAACGTGAGCGAGTGAACTGACGATTATAGATCAAATCCGCACCGGTATAGTAATAAGAAACTAAAGCGAACCAAATAACCTAAATTACAAAATAAAAATATAATGAGAAAAACGAAGGAGATCTTTATGCAACTGGGCTTCGATCCTAAAAAATATCTTGAAATGCAGTCTAATCATATTTTGGAGAGAATTAAATCAGGAGAAAGTGAAAGACTTTATCTTGAATTTGGGGGTAAACTTGTCCACGACAAGCACGCGATGAGAGTTTTGCCGGGGTTTGATGAAAACGCAAAAATTAAGCTTTTGCAGAGTATGAAGGACCAGGTAGAAATAATTATTTGCATATATGCCGGGGATATAATGACTAACAAAACAAGACAGGATTTCGGCATCACCTATGATCTCGAAGTGCTCAGATTGATTGACACTTTTAGAAAATATAATCTTTCTATAAACAGTGTTGTTGTAACAAGATATGAGGACTCACCTTCGGTTAACATGTTTATTGCTAAACTTGAACGTCGAGGTATCAAAACGTATAAACACACATATACGAAGGGATATCCGACGGATGTTGAGATAATTGTGAGCGAAGAAGGTTATGGAGCAAACCCTTATATTGAGGTCGAAAAACCTCTAATAGTTGTTACGGGTCCAGGTGGAGGCAGCGGAAAACTTGCCACATGTCTTTCACAGTTATATCATGAGGAAATTATGGGCAGAACCGTAAGATACGCTAAATTTGAAACTTTCCCTATTTGGAATCTGCCACTGAAACACCCAGTGAATATTGCATATGAAGCAGCAACAGCAGACCTAAAGGATGTAAATATGATTGACCCATTTCACCTTGAAGCATATGGGGAGATGACGGTAAATTACAACAGAGATGTTGAAGTTTTCCCTGTCGTTAAGAGGATAATTGAGGAGATTACGGGCAAGGAGTCAGAGTATAAATCACCAACTGACATGGGTGTAAATATGGCGGGTTGTGCGATAATTGACGATGAAATCTGCAGGAATGCGGCATGCCAGGAAATTATCAGGAGATATCTGATAGCAAAATGTGATTATAAAAAGGGCAAAATAAGCGAATCATCTCTTGAGCGCTCACAACTTCTGATGAACGAGGTCAACAAAACAGTTGAAGACAGATGTGTTGTCAAGCCAGCAAGGGAGTATGCTGAGCTTAAAAGACAGTGCGATGATAGATATGAGAATGTTGTCGTTATGGCTATGGAATTGCCAAATGGTGAAATAGTCACAGGACGTAGTTCAAGACGAATGGTTGCGGCTGCAGCAGCCGTTTTGAACGCCATCAAGAAGCTATGCAATATGAATGATGATGCACTTCTCATAACCCCTGAAGTCTTAGCGACTATACAAAGACTTAAGACTGAAACTCTAGGATATGATCGTACATCATTGAACTTAGAAGAAGTTCTTATGGCTCTGACTATTTCGGGCACTCAAAATCCAGAAGCAAGACGTGCAGCCGAAAAACTCAGCGAGCTCAGCGGATTGAGGGCACATTGCACGGCTATACTAAGTGACAATGATGAACAAACACTCAAGGCATTAGGTATAGATGCAACCTGTGACCCTGAATACATGACAACTAACCTTTATAATAATTGATTGATTGTAAGAGTTTGAGAATGGGAAAGAACAAAACAGTTTTTCAACTTGAGAGATTTAAGCACATGAAACACAAAATGACGCTTCAAGGTGTTTTTGTAGGCCTTTTGACTGGAATTGTCGTAGGCCTTTTTCGTCTTGTTATTGAAAAAGTCGAATTCTTAAGGACTAATTACATGTTGCCCCTCATAGGGGATGGGAAACTTTGGCTGTTAATCATCATCGTTATGATAATTGCTTTTTTTGTTTATATTATGGCAAAGTGGCAGCCTCTTGCATCAGGTAGTGGAATCCCACAGGTCAAGGCTGAACTAAGAGGCCAGCTTAAACAGCCCGTTTACAAGCTTCTTGTTGCGAAATTTACAGGGGCGGTTTTAGCTATAGGAGCAGGACTATCAATAGGGAGAGAAGGACCGTCTATTCAACTAGGGGCACTTGTTGGCAAAGGATATGCACGAGCTACACGCAAACTTCCAGTTGAGGAAAAGATGCTTTTAACATGCGGTGCAGGTGCAGGCCTTGCGGGTGCTTTCTGTGCTCCCTTTTCGGGAGCAGTTTTTGCGCTTGAAGAATTGCATAAGAATTTTTCAGTCGATGTACTGGTATCGACTATGGCTGCATGCATAAGTGCGAATTTTGTATCTGCATATATCTTTGGACTTGACCCTGTTTTTAACCTCAGTATTCCAAACAGGCTACCCCTAAAGGAGTATTGGATACTTTTGATTATGGGTGTTTTGTTGGGGCTTCTTGGCAATATATATAATAATCTGATGATGAAGGCTCTAAGAACTTATGATAAGCTTCCAAAGCCTTTAGCGATAGGCGTTGCGTTTGTCCTTGCAATTGTTGTTATGCTTTTCATGCCTCAAGCTCTTGGAGGAGGACATTCTGTAGTTGGTCAAATTGCACACGCACAGTTTAAATTGGGATTTGGGATATTAAACAACAAAATAGGGGCAGGTATCCTCGTAAGCCTAATTATATTTTTTATAGTTAAACTGATCTTTTCTGCGATTAGCTTTGGCTCAGGTGTTGCCGGCGGTATATTCTTGCCACTTTTGGTTCTAGGCGCAATTGTGGGCGGAATTTTTGGTGAAGCATACAATCAGATAAACGGTTCTAACGAATTATACATTGCGAATTTTGTAATCTTTGGTATGGTAGGGATGTTCTCTGCGATTGTAGGAGCTCCAGCGACGGGGATTATTTTAATCACCGAAATGACAGGCGATTTACAAAACTTTTTTCCACTTGTAATAGTGGGGCTTATTTCCTATATAGTTGCTGATGTGACAGGTACATCGCCTATATATGATTTGCTATTAGATAGACTTATGTCCAAGGATAAATCTGTATCTAACAATAGCATCGAAGATGAAATTGCATATCAAAACAGACTCAAAAAACGTGCAAGTAAGAAGGTAATCATAGAATCGGATGTCTATATAGGCAGCCCTGCAGATGGCAACAAAATAATGGAACTTTCTCTGCCTCCTGGATCTTTGGTCATTTCCCTTGTAAGACATGGGAAAGAAATTATTCCTAGTGGAGAAACTATAATAAGGGGAGGGGATTACCTCGTTGTACTCTGTGCTGAGGATTACCAGAATGTGGTCTTTGAGAAACTTGATGAATTATGTAAAACTGTTAAATATGAGGATAACACAGCAGCAATCTAACCCTTCGATCAGAATCATATAATCCTTCGATCAGAACTACGCTGATTGACAAAAACTTGGTTTTTTTATATAATTAAAAACCGTCGCATGGTATTTAACATCTGCTAGCAGAGTTGATGTTATTTTGAAAAATAAGCTATGACGAAAGTAGGAAAATATATTAATTTATTGCCCTTAGTTAGCTCCACCTGTGTGGTTTGGGTCCTGCGCAATAAGACACCATGAACCTTGTCAGGTCCGGAAGGAAGCAGCAATAAGTGGAGGCTCTTATGTGCCGCAGCTAAGCCTTCTCCATTTCGGCTGTGGAGCTAACTAAGGGCGATTTAGCATTTGTTTTAAGGAGAACAGAATGTACAAAGCACTCTACCGACAGGAAAGACCGGAAACATTTCAAGATGTCATTGGGCAGGAACACATTATTAGGGTTCTCGAAAACCAGATAAAAACAAATAAAGTTGGGCATGCTTACTTATTTTGTGGCACAAGAGGCACTGGTAAAACTACTATTGCAAGACTTTTGGCTAAGGGCGTGAATTGTTTGCATGAAAATCCCGAGGCTAGACCTTGCGGGAACTGTATTCACTGTCAAGCGATAAGCGACGGGACCTTTGTAGATGTTATTGAGATGGATGCAGCATCAAATCGAGGGATTACGGATGTCAGAGAAATAAAGGAAAGCGTCAAATATCCTCCGGCAGTAGGCAGAAAAAAAGTGTATATTATAGACGAGGTGCACATGTTAACGACCCCAGCGTTTAACGCACTCCTTAAGACTCTTGAAGAACCGCCAGAAAATATAATTTTTATTCTAGCTACAACAGATCCTGAGCAATTACCTCAGACAATTTTATCCAGATGTCAGAGGATGGACTTCAGACGGTTGGGACACTCAATGCTTGTGGACTATTACTCTAGAATCTGTGAATCTAGGGGAAGAGAACTTGAACCGGGGGCAGCTGATATAATTGCATCCAATGCAGATGGTTCTGTGAGGGATGGTCTTAGTCTTTTGGAGCAGAGCCTTGCTTCTGGAGAAAAAGTTATAACTGAGGACATAGTTAATTTATATGGGGGAACAGTATCTCAAGATTTTCTTATAAATCTAACGAATTGTGTTTTGCAAGGTGATGTTGCTGGTGCTATTATTTCAATAAATTCGCAGATAGAATGCGGCAAAGAATCGGGACAAATTCTTAAAGATTGGATCAGGCATTTTAGAAATTTAATGGTTGCTAAGGTTGTTGATGATCCAGCCACTGTAATAAATTTATCTGCAGAATCTGTGAACAAAATAGTAGAATCCTGTAAGTCGATGTCCTATGAAAAAATATGCGAAGGCCTCAAAATACTTGCAGAAACTGATAAAGACAGCAGGGGTTCGGCACAACCTAGAATATTTTTGGATTTGGCATTAATGAAGCTTTCTTCACTTTTTAACGAAACAAAAGAGAGCAATCTAAAAAAGCATGAAACTTTAGTGGCTCGACCAGAAGTCATAACAATAAGACCCATGGATAAACTTGGGACCGAAGTAAAGCCGCAGTTATCAAACCCTGAAAGTAAAGAGCAATTCTCAAACGATGAATCTCAACAGCAATCGTCAGATTATCAAATGAAGCAGCAATCGTTAATAGACGATAATCCTGATAGATCAATGGAAGCAGGCCCCGACGAAAAGGGTGAACGTAAGAATGGCGAACCAGAGAAAAAGGAGAACGAGGACAGTCTTGAAACTAGTGAAAGTATAGAGGATATGGACGGCACATGGGCATCAATATGTGAGATGGTTATAAAGGAGAGACCCTCAATAGGTACACTTAAACAGAGAGCAAAAATAATTAGTATTTCACAAAATACTATAACAATTGAAGCGGAAAATGAGATAACTGCGAAACGGCTTGAAGACGGAATGCAAATTATATCAGAAGCAGCTACTGTTGTTTTGGGGAGGCCTATCAGAGGTCAGATTGCTATTCAAGGCAAAGATGATAAATCAGCAAACACTGAAGATGATGAGACAATTCAGAAGTTGAAAGAACTTCTAGGAGATATACCTATTCAAATGCAATAAAATTTGTTTATGAGTAATTAAATTGAAAATATTTTGTGGAGGATGAAATATGGGAAGAGGAATGAGAGCAGGTAAGAGAAAGTCTGCAGGTGGAAAAAGAGCTATTGGAGGTAATGCCAATATGCAAAAACAGATGGCACAGATGCAAGCAATGCAAAGACAGATGGAAGAAATGCAAGCTGAGCTAGAAGAGAAGGAGTACGAAACCACTTCAGGTGGAGGAGCAGTTTCAGTTAGAGCAAATGGAAAACGTGAGATCCTTGAACTCAATTTATCTCCAGAGGTTGTAGATCCTGATGACATTGAGATGCTGCAGGATTTAGTTGTTGCCGCTGTTAACGAGGTAATGAGACAGGTTGATGAAGCTTCAGAAAATGAAATGAGCAAGTTTACTGGAGGCCTGGGTATTCCGGGATTATAGAAATGAGTAGATATCCGAAACCATTAGCAGCACTTATAAGGGAATTGTCAAAACTTCCTGGTGTAGGAGAAAAAACCGGACAGAGACTAGCATTCCATATATTGTCATTGGGGGACAATGATGTTGAGGCCCTAAGCAGAGCCATAGGCGAAGCAAAAAAATCTATGCACAAGTGTTCAATCTGCGGAAATTGGACTGATGTAGATCCTTGCAACATATGTAGTGATAAGAGAAGGCGAGAAGATATAATTTGTGTTGTTGAGATGCCGCAGGATGTTGCAGCGATTGAAAAGATGAGAGAGTTTGATGGCCTATATCATGTGCTTCATGGGCATATATCGGCAATTGAAGGAATAGGACCTGAAGATATTAATATTAAAAATCTCATAATCAGATTACAGGAAAATCATGTAGAGGAAGTGATTCTTGCAACCAATCCCACAATTGATGGTGAAACGACGGCAATGTATATAGCGGGTCTTCTTAAGCCGGCTAAAATTAAGGTTACAAGGCTTGCAAATGGAATACCTATAGGAGGAGATCTCGAATACACAGACAAAACTACGTTGTTTAAGGCGATGGAGGGCAGGCGTGAACTCTAGTATACAATGAGTTTAATTTACGTTTGCACAAAATAATCAAAAATCGACATTAATGTGACATGTTTCGCTATAAATTAAAATTCTCATAGAATTGCTGGCCCCGATATATTACGTTTATTTTAAACCTACACAGAAACAAATGTTAAAGAATGTTTGGAAAAAACAAGATATGGAGGAGCTTTTATGGAAAAACGCAGTGGACGTGAGATTACATACAAAATTACAAAGAAATTTGGAGCGTTGAGAGAATCCGATAATGGTTGGACCAGGGAATTGAACTTGGTTTCATGGAATGATATGCCAGAGAAGTATGACATCAGAGACTGGAATGAAGATCATACCAAATGTGGCAGAGGCCTGACTCTGAAAGCTGAAGAAATGAAGAGGGTTCTTGAATTATTAGAGGATGAATTTAAAGAAACAGAAGATTTATAAGTTGTTGATCTAAATGAAGTTTCACATGAGAAGCCAGAGGGTTAGACTATAGAAGATTTGCATACATTTTTAATTATAGTGCAAGTTAAGGGTGTAGGGAGGATGTAATGGAAATCAAATTAAAACTTGGGTATCGCGATGAATGGCAAGTGTTTTGTTGCCCCGATGGAAGTCGAATAGAAGATGTTTATAGACATTTCAAGGATAAGATCCCATATTCAATATTTGCCACAAATGTTAATAATGAATATAAGGATTTAAACTACAAACTCAAAGAGGCAGATGAGGTTGTTCTTCTTGACATCAGGACCCAGGCTGCAAACTATGTTTATCAATGCAGTCTAACCCTACTTCTTCTCCGTGCGGTTGATGAGGTATGGGGAAAGAAGTCAGAAATAACTATACAGAATTCTCTAAATAAGGGTCTTTATATTGAAGTTGAAAAGAGGCATGGACTTTCAGATGAGGATGTTTCTAATCTGGATGCAAAAATGCGAGATCTTGTAGAGAAGGATTTGCCCATTAAACTTGAGATTGTAAGCAGGACTGAGGCAATTAAGATTCTTTCTGAGGAAGGCATGGACGAAAAAAAGAGGTTATTAAGGGAAGATCTCGAACTTAAGTTTGTTCGATTTTATACTCTTGATGGCTATAGAGACTTTTTTTACAGCCTTATGGTACCTTCCACTGGTTATTTAAAGTTTTTTGAACTCAGAAAATATAGGGAAGGAATGTTGATGAGATTCCCTCATCAAACAATGCCTGACCAAATACCTGAGTTTAAGGAAGAGAATCAATTATATAGGACATTCGCAGAGCAAAAGATTTGGGATGGACTCTTGGGTATACATTATGTTTCCGATCTTAACGAAAAGATAGAAACCAAAGAATATATGGATCTTATGTTGCTGTCTGAAGCATTGCATGAGAAAAAAATAAGTCAGATTGCAGATGACATCAAGAGGCAAAAGAAAAGAATTGTACTCATTGCCGGCCCTTCTTCTTCGGGAAAAACAACATTTGCAAGGCGGTTATGTATACAACTCAGGGTAAATGGACTTTCGCCGCTTTATATGGGGACGGATGACTATTTTGTGGAGAGGGCAGACACTCCACTCGATGAATATGGTGAGCCGGATTTTGAGAATTTAAGATCACTAGATATTGATCTTTTTAATTCGGACATGAATGGGCTCTTAAGCGGTAAAGAAGTTGATTTACCGACCTTTGATTTTATGACAGGGACTAAAGTTTTCGGGAAACGAAAAACATCTGTTAATTCGGATCAACCAATTGTTATAGAGGGAATCCATGCATTGAACGATGAATTGACGCCCTTCATACCACACGACCAAAAATACAAAATTTATATAAGCCCACTGACTCAACTAAACATTGATCCACACAACAGGGTACCTACGACTGACGAAAGAATGTTAAGGCGAATGGTTAGAGATAGCCAGTTTAGGGGACATGATGCGAAGAGCACGATCGCGAACTGGCACAAAGTTAGGGCGGCCGAGGATAGAAATATCTTCCCATATACAGACGAGGCCAATGTTTTGTTTAACTCATATCATATTTATGAGATTGCCGTTTTAAAAAAATATGCTAAGCCTCTTTTGGAGAAGATTACGCCAGAAGATGACGAATATGCAGAGGCCAGACGGCTTTTGAAGTTTTTAGAGTTTTTCCGCGAAATTGATGACGACGATGTTATTGTGAATAACTCTATTATCAGAGAATTTATAGGCGGCAGTATTTTTGTGGATTAAATTTTGATCAAGTGAAAATATTTGCGTAAACGTAAACGAGTACGTTGTTTGCTCAAGATTTTAGAACGCCGCGTGGTCTAGATGCAAACAAAATGATTGCAGAAATAGTAAGAACATAAACTAAAAATAGTTGATTTTTGGCACGTGTACGCTATAATGTACATATACAGGAGGTGCCAATAATGCTTAATATTAATATTACGAATTTTAGAAAGAATATTTTTAGCATATTAGAGCAGACAATAAAATATAATGAGCCTGTAAATATCAGTACTAAAGAGGGAAATGCAGTTGTTTTAAGCGAAGAAGAATATAATGGTATGATGGAAACTCTGTATCTGTCTTCGATGCCAGCAACAAAAGAAAAAATCGTAGAGGGGCTTAATACATCTCTTGATGATTGTATCTCAGAATCAGAGGTAGAGTGGTAGTGTATAAAATTGTCTATACTAAAAAATCTGTAAGAGACATTGAAAAATTGAAGGCTGCAAAATTAGATCAAAAAACAAAATCGCTTATAGAACTTGTTAGAGAGAATCCATTTAAGACCCCACCATCATATGAAAAACTGCAAGGTGATTTAAGCGGTGCATATTCAAGAAGAATTAATATTAAACATAGATTTGTTTATGAGGTTTTAGAAGAAGAAAAGACTGTAAAAATTTTGAGCATGTGGACACATTATGAATTTTGACAAAGATGTGATCTTTAAAGAAAATTATATATTTCATCAACGTGGGGGTATTTGAGACAGTTATGAGATTTCAAATTCAGGATCCGACATATGGGAATACCAAGCCTTTAAGAGAAACAATTTTAAATAATTGTTCAGATGTGAAGGTTGGTGCAGGTGCCTATGCCTTTGCAACAAGTGAAGGCGTGAATTTTTTGTTGGGAGATGAAAGATTCAGGAATTTTATTTCAGATGGTAGTTTTTTTCTTATAGTTGGGACTGATGATATTACTAACGTTAGAGCATTGAGGACACTCAAGGACTTTGAGAATGAATTTTCTGGGAATCTTAAGGTTAGGGTATATATTCATGAAGCTATAGGATCCATTTTTCATCCAAAATACAGTTGGTTTCAGTCGAAATCATCGGGTGGAAAATTGATAATAGGATCTGGGAATATGACAAAAAGAGGCTTGAAGAACAACCGCGAGGCTTATGCAATTATAGATCTTGATGAAGAGCAGACAGCAGAGGTCAAGCGTGAGTGGAATAGATGGTTAATGCACAGCAGGCAGTATCTGTATTCAATTGATGATGCGATTGCTATTATGTCGCAAAGAGATAGATCGTTCATAGGAAGGTTTGTGCATGCATTGAAAAAGGCTATGGGGATTGGTTAAACTTACGAACTTCACTAGGGAATTTTCCCTTATATTTTTTATAATAAGTGCTGAATTTGCTATGGGATGAATACCCTACAGATTCAGCAATTTCTTTTATAGGCAAATTTGAATTTAGAATCAGCACTTCTGCGATGTTCATTCGTTTTCTTCGAGTATATTCTTTGATTGTCTGATGATAGGTATCCTTGAAGAGCTTCTTTAGTTTGGTGCCACTCATCATCGATATCTTTTCTAAAGTCTTCTGATTAACATTCATAGCGTAGTGATCATCTAAATATTTCCTGACATCTTCAAGAGCCATTTTATCATCAGGTGAAATCTTTATATTTTCTCTCTTAAGGAATGTATCTATAATTACACTTATCCATTCATTTGCTTTTGCGTTGAAGAAAATTTCTGCAGCGGGAGATTCCATTCGGCAATTTAAAATATCCATAGCTATAGGTTCCAAGACCTTTGTAAGAATTGACTGCTTGTTGAGGAAGAATTCGGAATAGAAGATTTCGGGACTAATTTCGATTGAAGCAAGGTATTTATTCAAAACATCTTTCTTAAATCCTATTGCAACTCCAAGGTAGTTAGAATTTTCGTGAAGAAGAAAACAGCAATTGTTGTCTAAATGGTCAAAATCTATAGTGTATAATGAATTAGGCGTCAAAGTCTGATAAGGATTGAAGCGCTCACCGTTACCACTGATCAGATAAGTCGTATAAATCGAAACATAATCTGCCATACTGTGAACCTTGTCTTGAAGCACCTCTCTTTTAACATGAAAGTTGTGAATATCAATAATGAAATCATCGCTCTGATAAAACCAATAATCTCCTATCATGTCTTCAGTATCCCACGAAAACAGGTGCCCTGCAGGGGAGTACTTATTATTAATTTCTGCTTCCTCTACTCCCATATAATCCTTTACAAAATCATAATATGTCATTTCACAATCACCTCATCACAAAACACTTAAAACGCAATATCCCTTTTAGACATTAATCCTGTTAGACATTTCTAACAAAATCTCTTGATTTTCCTATTATATCAGTATATATAATATATTTGCAAGCAGAAATAAGTGCAAAATATATGTATGCGGTCAAATAAGGCTAGTTAAGAAAATCAGAGGAGAAATTTTATGAAGGTTTATAAAAAACTTTTCGCGTATGCAAAAGAAAAAGTTTATATGGGATACATAGCGATACTATTTTCTTCGATATCCGTTATTTTAACGATATGGGGATATTATTTTATATATCGATTTTTATATAATCTGATAGTACAAAATAACTATATTGCAGCTGAGGAATATGCTCTTAAAATTGCAGTTTTGCTGACAGTCGGAGCTGTGATATATCTAGTTTCGGGCATGTTTTCTCACATACTTGGATTTAGGCTGGAAACTAATTTAAGAAAGAGAGGAATAGATGGGCTATCAGAGGCAAGTTTCAGATTTTTTGATCAGAATCCTTCGGGAAAAATCAGGAAAATTATTGATGACAATGCCTCGCAAACACATAAAATTGTGGCTCATCTGATCCCAGATAATGCGCAGGCCTTTTTAACACCAATACTTGCAATACTTCTAGGGTTTATAATCAGCATCAAAGTAGGAATCGTACTACTTGTTCTCACAATCCTTGGTGGATTTATTCTTTCGTCAATGATGGGAGAAAAAGAATTTATGAAGATTTACCAGGAATCTTTAGCAAATCTAAGTGCGGAGACAGTTGAATATGTTAGAGGTATGCAGGTTGTTAAAGTTTTCGGAGCAAGCGTTGAGTCCTTTAAAGCACTTTATGGTGCAATTAAAAATTATTCAAAATATGCGTATGAATACTCACTTAGCTGTAGAAGGCCGTATGTGATTTATCAGCTGCTGTTCTTTGGCATCATAGCTATTTTGTTGCCACCAACTGTCTATGCTTTAGATAAGTTTAATGACATCAATTCCATTCTTGTTGAGCTTTTGATGATAATGTTTTTGAGCGGAGTTCTCTTCGTTTCATTCATGAGGATAATGTGGGTTGGGATGTATATATTCCAAGGGAATTATGCCGTTGATACGCTGGAGGCTCTGTACGATGATATGCAGAAGGACAAAATAAATCACGGCCAGTGTGAGACATTCAAAAACTTTGACATAGAATTTGATGACGTAAGTTTTGGCTATAATGACAAGATGGTAATAGAAAATCTGTCGTTTAGTCTTGATGAAGGGAAGATTTATGCGCTCGTTGGCAGTTCAGGCTCAGGGAAATCAACAATCGCGAAGCTGATTTCAGGGTTTTATAATGTTGACAAGGGAAACATTAAAATTGGAGGGATTCCTCTTAGTGAATACTCTAAGGAGGCAATTATAGAAAATATTTCTTTTGTCTTTCAGGAGGCTAAGCTTTTTAAAACAAGCATTTATGAAAATGTAGCTTTAGCGAAAAAGGATGCGGCTTATGAGGAAGTCATGGAGGCCATGCGACTAGCAGGCTGTGAGTCTATAATAGAAAAATTTGCCGATGCTGAAAATACTGTTATAGGTTCAAAAGGAGTTTATCTTTCGGGTGGCGAGAAACAGAGAATTGCGATTGCGAGATCAATTTTGAAAGATTCAAATATAATTATAATGGATGAGGCTTCGGCATCTATCGATCCAGACAATGAATATGAACTTCAAAAAGCATTTAAAAACCTGATGAAGGATAAAACCGTAATAATGATAGCGCATAGACTGTCAAGCATAAGAAACGTTGACGAGATATTAGTCCTTGAAGAAGGCAAGATTGTTGAGAGGGGAACTGACAAGGATTTGATATCAAAAGATTCGAGATATAAGGAATTGCAGGAAATGTACAGCATTGCAAATGAATGGAGGGTAGGATATGAAGTCGTTCTATAAAAAAAGATTCGCACTTACGGATAAGGGGGCGAAGAACATCTCTAAGGCAACGATAGCTTCATTTTTGGTATATTGTATCAACATGGTGCCAGCTATTTTGCTCATGTTTTTTGCACAAGAAATACTGGAGGATATACCACAAAATAATTTGTTCTATTTGGCATTTTCCATCATAACACTTGTGATTATGTTCGTTTTCCTGCACATTGAATATGATAAGCTTTATAGTACAACTTATGAAGAAAGTGCTAATTTGAGAATTGAAACGGCTGAATACTTATCGAAACTTCCGCTATCGTATTTTTCTAAGCATGATTTATCTGACATTTCGCAAACAATCATGGCTGATATTGAGGGCATTGAGCATGCTATGAGCCATTCCATTCCAAAACTTGGTGGATTCTTTATGTTTTTTCCGCTCATCTCAATCATGATGCTTATAGGAAATTGGAAAATGGGAATTGCCGTTATAGCTCCAACACTAATTAGTTTTTTGTTTATTCCATTATCAAAAAAATTACAGACAAAGGGATTTCAAAAACATTATGACGTGCTACGAAGAAATTCGGAGGCCTTCCAAGAAAATATTGAAATGCAAATGGAAATAAAAAGTTACGACCTGTCAAGTGAAATGCAATCGGACCTCTATGCTAAGATGGATGAGAGCGAGAGAATACAGTTCAAAACGGAGTCAGCAGGAGCAGCTATTTTGGGTGTATCAACCCTATTTGGATTTATTAGCTTGGCAGTAGTGATATTTGTAGGCACTAAGTTAATTTTAAACGGTGAACTGAGCGTGCTTTATCTAATTGGATATTTTCTCGCTGCGATTAAAATAAAAGATGCGGTGGATGCTTCAAAAGAAGGCGTGATGGAGATTTATTATTTAACACCTAAGATTCAAAGAATAAGGGAAATCAGGGAACAGAAGCTACAGCAAGGTGTGGACTGTGAAATTTCGAGGTTTGATATAGATGTTAAGGACGTATATTTTTCATATAATGATGACACGAAGGTCCTTAATGGGAGCAGTTTTACCGCCAAACAGGGGAAAGTAACGGCCCTTGTCGGAGCGAGCGGCAGCGGCAAAACAAGTATTTTACGCCTAGTTTCAAGACTGTATGATTACGATGATGGACAGATTCTGATTGATGGAAAGGATATTAAAAATATTTCAACTGACTCGCTATTTTGTAAAATTTCAATTGTTTTTCAAGATGTTACGCTCTTTAATACAACGGTGATGGAAAATATAAGAATTGGAAGACAGGCTGCGACAGATGAGGAAGTAATGATGGCCGCGAAACTAGCAAATTGTGAGGAATTCATAAGCGAATTAAGTCAAGGTTATAATACCATTATAGGTGAAAACGGCGCTGAACTTTCCGGTGGTGAGAGGCAGAGGCTATCTATAGCGAGGGCGTTTTTAAAAAATGCTACGATACTGATTTTGGATGAAATTGCGGCTAGCCTTGACGTTGACAATGAAAAGAAAATCCAGGATTCCCTTAATAAACTCGTGAAAAACAAAACTGTTTTAATAATATCGCACAGGATGAAGTCGATTGAAAATGCTGACAAAATAGTTGTGCTCGATAAAGGCAGGGTTGAGTCGCAGGGAACGCATGCTGAACTCTTAAAAACATCGGAGGTCTATAAAAATCTAATCAAAAAATCCCAAAGTGCAGAAAGTTTTGTATACTAAGGAGTATATTTTAGAATGATAGAAGTGAGGTGGAGCGTGTTAATTTTATTAGCGCGCTCCTAATTATTTTGTCTAAATATGATGATAAGAGCTTAATAGGGGTATATATAGCACAACTAGCGTTAAGAATTATATAAATTGAGTGTATAAATTAAAAATATAAAATGGAAGGAGATTATGATAGCGATACAAGAATATCATAAAATTAAACTATGAACTGGAAAGACAAATACAATAAGATGAAAATGACAGCAGATGAAGCTGTAAAGCTGATCAAGGATGGGGATACGGTTGTTCTTGGGCATGCAATGGGCGAACCACAGGAACTTGTAGAAGCATTGAGCAAAAACTATCAAAATTATAAGGATGTCGAAATTGTTCAGATGGTCCCTTTTACAGGGGAATTATCCAAAGAAAAATATGAGGGGCATTTCATTTACAATTCATTATTTGCAGGTGGAAGCACTCGTAAGGCTGTTCAAAACGGATTTGCTGAATTTACTCCAGTATTTTTCCATGAAGTACCAAAACTTTTCAGAGAAAAACTCATAGATGTTAATGTAGCAATGATAATGGTTACACCACCTGACGAGCATGGATACTGTAGTTTCGGAGTTTCTATAGATTACACAAGGCCGGCAGCGCAGGAAGCGGACATTGTAATTGCGCAGGTTAACAAATTCATGCCTAGAACACTTGGAAATTCCATGATTCACATAAACGAAATTGATGCAATTGTAGAATCACATCATAAGTTACCAGAACTTCAACCTCCTGCAATTGGTGATATTGAGAAGAAAATTGGAGAATACTGTGCTTCGCTTATCAAAGATGAGGCTGTTCTTCAGCTTGGCATAGGTGCGATACCAGATGCAGTGTTGACATTCCTTGGTGATAAGAAGAATTTGGCATTGCATACTGAAATGTTTTCTGACGGTGTAATTGATCTCATAGAGAACGGAGTTATCAATAATTCAAAGAAGTCTTACATGCCAAACCTTTCTGTATCTACATTCTTAATGGGCACACAGCGATTGTACGACTTTGTTGATAATAACCCTTCGATATACATGGCTAGTGTTGACTTTGTGAATAATCCTGCTGTTATCTCAAAAAACAGACGAATCACAAGTTTGAATTCGGCAATCCAGGTCGATTTAACTGGTCAGGTCGTTGCGGGAACGATGGGGCACAAAATATTTTCTGGCGTCGGCGGTCAGGTGGATTTTGTCAGAGGAGCTGCAATGGCTAATGAGGGTGTATCAATCATAGCCTTCCCTTCAACAGCTTCAAAGGGCAAGATTTCCAAGATAGTTCCAGATATTACCGCTGGATCTATGGTAACAACAACAAATCATGACGTCGACTATATAGTTACCGAATTCGGAATTGCAAAAATGAGAGGAAAAACGCTGAAGAAGAGAGCGGAGGCGCTTATAAATATTGCGCATCCGGATTTTAGAGATGAGCTAATTGCAGCATATGAGGAAAGATATAACTGTACTTTTCCGAGATAGAAAGAAATTAGAGCTGCTAAGTGAGGCAAGCCTGGTATTTTGTACTTAATAATGATATAATTATGTACAAAATAAGGAGGATGTTATGCCACGCATTAGACCAATTACAGATTTAAGAAATACCACTGAAATCTCTGAGATGTGTCACGAGAATCATGAGCCTGTTTTCATTACAAAAAATGGCTATGGTGATTTAGTTGTAATGAGTATTGAGGCATATGAAGAAATATTGAAGACTATACAAGATGATCTAGCTATAAGTGACGCTGAAAGAGAGCTTACCGAAGGGCAAGAATTACTTAATGCACGAGATGCATTTTCGGCTTTGAGGAGAAAGCATTTTGGATAAATATGTTGTAAAACTCTACCCTCGTGCATATAGAGATTTGGATGAAATCTATGCATATATTGCTGATTCTTTGCTAGAACCAAATACAGCATTTAAAATGATTGACGAACTTGAAAATACAATTCTGAGTTTGGAAACTTTTCCAGAACGAGGATCGATAAGACAAGTAGGGGCTTATGAAAATCAAGGCTATAGGCAGTTATTTTATAAAAAATATACTATAATTTATTGTGTGGTCGAGGAAAAGAAGGAGGTGCTTATCTTAACGATTAGATATTCACCTAGCAATTTTTAAGAACTTACATATAATAAGAATAAAAAAACGGCAAGCTCATATGAGCAAGCCGTTTTTGAAATTTCTGTTTGGATTAACTCTAATAGGACAAAAGCCTCCTTAAAAATTTATGCTTCAGCTTTCCAAAGTCCGTGTAGGTTGCAGTATTCGTAAGCAGCCTTGAGTTCTTCATCTTCGCCCAGATAGAAAGTAGCTTCAGGTTTGCCAGTGTGGTCAAGCTCAGCAAGTCTGAGGCCACAGCAAGTTTCAATAGCAATGAAACCAATGTGATGCTCTTCAGTCATAGGGTGCTCAACGCTTCCTACCTTAACGACAACCTTATTTCCATCTTTTTCGATTACAGGAACGTGCTTTTCCTGTGCAGCATCTACAGTATTAGCCTTTAACTCAACCATTTCTTTACCACAGCAAGATGGAGCATGATCATCTGCACCATAAATCTTAGCAACAACAATTCCTGATTCTTGACATTTATAAACTTTTACCATTTCTAACCTCCTAAAACAATTAATAATTATATTACTTTTTATTCTACGTCTCTAAGCCGTATATAGCATTTATAGACATAAAAGTCACTATTTAAACATTAAAATGAAAATAAGACTTTATTTTAACTTTTATTTGAAAGTTAGAGAGCTGTAGTTGATGATTCTATAAAATATAGTTAATATGACTCTTTTAGATGTTGACAAATACATTGAAACGAGATATACTCTATATAAATGATAATGGTTATCAGTTAGTGCACGCATACAAAAAACGGTAATCATATTCAAAGAACGACGAATATATTTTAATAACCACTATTTATGCAATTTATCGATTTAGGAGGTGGGCCATGCTTGAAAATCTAAGAAAAAGCAAACAAAGGGACGTTATCCTCGAAATCGTTCAAAATAATAATGTACATCCTACCGCTGAATGGATTTATGGAGAAGCGAAGAAGTCCATTCCTACTATTGGGATTGCAACTGTGTATAGGAATCTCAATAAATTGGTTGAACTTGGTGAAATTCAGAAAATTTCCATACCAGGGGAAAGTGATAGATACGACTCTGTAATGGCGGAGCATTTCCATATTAGATGCAGTTCCTGTGGAGAACTTAAGGATATATTTCCCGTGAGTGAGGAATCAATTGATAATGTAAAGATAGCAATCGCTAAGGCATTCAATCTTGAACCCGATAAGTTCGAGATTTCCGAAACTATGTTATCCTATGTCTGCGATAATTGTGCAGACATTGAGAATAAAAAATAATGCAAACAATTTAATGGAGGTTTATTATGGCTAAGGATTTAAAGGGAACAAAAACTTATGAAAACTTGATGGCTGCTTTCGGTGGCGAATCAATGGCAAGAAACAAGTACACATATTTTGCTTCTCAGGCAAAGAAGGACGGATATGTTCAGATTTCTAAGATCTTTGAAGAAACTGCTGAGAACGAAAAAGAACACGCAAAGCTTTGGTATAAGGCAGCTGAAGGTATCGGCACTACAGCAGAAAACCTAATCACAGCAGCTGAGGGTGAGCACTACGAGTGGACAGAAATGTATCCTGGATTTGCTGACGTTGCAGACGAAGAAGGTTTCAAGGATATTGCTACTCAGATGAGATTAGTTGCTGATGTTGAGGAAAAGCACGAGGAAAGATACAGAAAACTTGCTGCTAACCTTAAGGAAGGCAAAGTATTCGAGAGAGAAGAAGAAGTTGCATGGCAGTGCATTAACTGCGGATATATTACAGTTGCAAAGAAGGCTCCTGAACTATGTCCAGCATGTAAGCACCCACAAAGTTTCTTCCAGATCAAACCTGAGAATTATTAATCGCATTGCGGGCTTTTTACCGCATAGAATAACAAAATATTCAAAATCAAGGCATAGTCGCTTCGAGTGGCTATGCTTTTTTTTTATAGAATGAAACCTTCCGTTTGGCAGAGAAATATTTTGTTAGAAAATACGATTTTACATAAACTTTACAAAAAGGTGATAACAGACATTACTTTCCGCATATATTATTAGATTTGTAATTGAATTAAATAAAATAAATTAAATTAACCGGAAAGGAACTAAAAGAAATGAAGAAAAGCAGAATTTTATCACTGATTTTGGCATTAGCGATGGTACTAAGCGCATCAATTGTTTTGTCAGCATGTGGCGATGAAAAATCGGGAGATGATGGTGAGAAAAACGACAAAATAAGTGTAATCTCAAGAGAAGAGGGTTCAGGCACAAGAGGTGCTTTTATCGAACTTGTTGGAATTGAAGAGAAAAACGATCAAGGTGAAAAGATCGACAATACAGTTGATACAGCAGTAATTACAAACTCAACAAGTGTTGCTATGACATCTGTATCAGAAGACGAAGCAAGCATAGGCTATATTTCACTTGCATCACTAAATGACACTGTTAAGGCTCTCAAAATTGATGGCGTTGAACCAACAGTTGAGAATATTCAAAAGGGAGAATATCCTATAGCTAGAAATTTCAACCTAGTTACAGGAGATAATCTGAGCGAGCTGGGAAAAGACTTTATCAACTTTATACTAAGCACAGAGGGGCAGAAAACTGTTTCTGAGAATGGATATATAGAGCTTACAGAAGCTAGTAAGTATGAGGCTTCCGATGCTGTTAACGAAGGTGGAAAGATAACTATCGGTGGATCAAGCTCTGTAACACCTCTCATGGAGAAACTTGCTGAAGCATACAAGAAAATTAACCCTAAGGTTGAAGTTATGGTACAGCAGTCCGACTCAACTACAGGTGTAACATCAGCAATTGACGGTAGCGTTGACATCGGAATGGCATCAAGAGATCTTAAGGATACAGAGACTGACCAGGGAGTTAAGGCAACTGTAATTGCAAAGGACGGAATTGCAGTAATCGTTCACAAGGATAGCAAACAGGAAGAGCTAACTCTAGAGCAGGTTAAAGATATCTTCACAGGCAAGATCACAAAATGGTCTGAAATCGAGAAGTAAGCTATCAAAACTTCTGGATGTTCATTAATTCGAAAAGTTTTTCTAAAAAATAAAAGCAGGAAATAATGAGTAAATATAATAAAAAAATAAGGGAAGGCATCGTTAGCGTTGCCTTCCTAATTTCAGCATTAGTATCCGTTGCAGCTGTAATACTGATTTCGATTTTCATATTTGCAAACGGATTTTCGGCTATAGGTAAAATAGGATTTGTTGATTTTATATTCGGTCAGACTTGGAAGCCTGCGAATAATCAATTTGGAATTTTCCCTATGATAATAGGAAGTATATATGTTACGCTTGGTGCAGTTTTGATTGGTGCACCGATTGGTGTTATGACGGCAATTTACCTTGCAGAGTATTGCCCAAAGAAGTTCTATTCTGTCTTCTCGGGACTTGTAAATCTTATGGCAGGCATTCCATCAGTCCTTTACGGATTTTTCGGACTGGTAGTTTTGGTGCCACTTATTAGAAATAATTTGGACTCTCAAGGTATGAGTCTTTTGGCAGCATCTGTTCTTCTTGGTATCATGATTTTGCCTACAATAGTTGCAATTTCTCAAGCATCTCTTAAGGCAGTAGATCCGGGATATTATGAAGGCAGTCTTGCGCTTGGAGCTACACATGAAAGAAGTATTTTTGCAGTCAAATTGAGGGCTGCACGCAGCGGAATTTTTTCGGCGGTAATACTTGGGGTAGGAAGAGCAATAGGTGAAACTATGGCCGTTATAATGGTTGCAGGTAATCAGGCGATCATACCTAAGAGTGTGCTTGACGGAGTTAGAACAATGACAGGTAATATAGTAATTGAAATGGGCTATGCCACAGACCTACATAGGCAGGCTTTGCTTGCTACGGCTGCCGTGCTCTTTGTTTTCATATTAATAGTTAACCTGACATTCTCGCTTGTTTTGAGGAGGAGTTTAAATTGAAGAAGACATCAGTAGTGAGAAAGATATTTAAACCAGGATTCTTACCAAGATTTTTCGTTAAGGGCGGGGCACTTATTACGCTTGCAGTGATTCTCACAATTGTAATATATATTTTGGTAAATGGTATACCAAATTTAAATTCAAAACTTTTCGCATGGGAATATAACAGCGAGAATGTGTCCATGATGCCTGCGATTGTTAATACTGTTGCGATGGTAGTGGTTACACTTTTGATGTCGGTGCCTATAGGAATAGGTGCAGCGGTATATATGGTTGAATATGTAAAAAAAGGAAGTAAACTTGCTAAAATAATAAAGTTAGCAACGCAGACACTTGCAGGTGTTCCATCCATCGTATATGGTCTTTTTGGCGCATTATTCTTTGTAAAATATTTGAGTTTACAGCTTTCGATTCTTTCCGGTTGTTTAACGCTTGGAATAATGATTTTACCAATTGTAATGGAGACCACAGAGGAGGCTCTGAGGATGGTGCCTGTCAGTTACAAAGAGGGCAGCCTGGCTCTCGGAGCCACCCGGGTGCAAACTATTTTCAAGGTAATGTTGCGCCCGGCGACTCCCGGCATCCTGTCCGCTGTAATCATAGCTGTCGGAAGAATTGTCGGGGAGTCGGCTGCCCTCGTATTCACAGCCGGCACTATCGCAAAACCTATGGCATCCATGCTTAACTCAGGTAGAAGCCTTTCGGTTCATATGTATGTTCTTTCGGGAGAGGGGCTATATATTAAGCAGACCTATGCAACCGCAACTGTTTTGATGCTTCTTGTATTAATTTTAAATGGAATCTCCTCACTTATAGCAAGAAAACTCGAAAAAAATACGACCACGGAGGAATAATATGGCAAACAACAAGATAACAATAAAAGACACCGAGCTATACTACAGTGATTTTCATGCACTGAAAAATATAAACATGGATATAGTTGAAAATGAGATAACGGCCTTCATAGGCCCATCGGGATGTGGTAAATCTACACTTTTGAAGTCTCTAAACCGTATGAATGATTTGGTAGAAGGCTGCAAAATAACAGGTGATATAAGGCTTGATGGTGAAGATATATATGGCGATATGGATATTAATATGCTCAGGAAAAGAGTCGGAATGGTTTTTCAAAGACCAAACCCATTTCCTATGAGTGTGTATGACAATATTGCATACGGTCCGAGGACTCATGGAATCAAATCTAGAATAGCACTGGATGAGATAGTGGAAAATTCGCTAAGAGGAGCTGCTGCTTGGGATGATTTTAAAGATAGATTAAAGCAATCCGCCTTGGGGCTTTCAGGTGGTCAGCAACAGAGGCTTTGTATTGCAAGGGCAATAGCGGTTGAGCCAGAAGTTCTTCTGATGGATGAACCTACATCCGCACTAGATCCGATATCCACCGGAAAAATTGAGGAACTTGTTCAGGAACTAAAGGACAAATACACAGTTGTTATAGTAACTCATAACATGCAACAAGCAGCTCGTATTTCGGATGTTACGGCATTCTTCCTACTGGGAGAGCTGATAGAAAAAGGCAAGACTGACCAAATTTTCTCAGTCCCTCAAGATAAGAGGACAGAAGATTACATTACAGGTCGTTTTGGATGATGAAAAAGGGTATATAATATGAAAATAAAGTTAGATCAAGAACTCGAAGAATTAAATCAGGAAATGATATCGCTAGGTATTTTGTGCGAAAAAGCAATTTCAATATCTACAGATGTTCTCAGGCAAAGAACAGTTGGCACAAGAACGTCTGCTGAGACTAATATAACAAAAGACGATATATCAGATCTAGACATAAGAATCGAAAGAAAAGAACGTGCAATCGAAGGTAAATGTATAAAACTTCTCATGCAGCATCAGCCTGTAGCAAGAGATCTTCGCCTAATTTCAGCCGCACTCAAAATGGTTACGGATATGAAGCGAATAGGTATACAAGCTGGTAATATCGCCGAAATTATAGATAGTAATCCAGGTAGAGAGATTGGAATTGAGGATTGCATATCGGATATGGCGGATTCTACACGAAAAATGGTAACAGGAAGTATTGACGCTTTTGTAAAAAAAGATGCAGAAATTGCAAGGCAAGTGATTAAAACGGACGACGAGATAGACAATTATTTTGTTGGAATCAAGAACAAAATAGTTGATTGCCTAAAAGACGGGTCTGCTGATGGTGAACATGCTATCGATATGTTGATGGTTTCAAAATATCTCGAGCGTATAGGTGATCATGCAGAAAACATTGCCGGATGGATCCTTTATTCGATAGAGGGTACTGTAAGGTAGCAAGAAATTTCAAATGGAGGAAAAACGACAAAGTATGCTTATATATTGCGTTGAAGACAACGAAGACATAAGGAAAACTATTTTGTACGCACTGAAGATGGCGGACTATGAATGTGAGGGGTTTGCAGATGGTGAAAGTTTCTTCGCCGGCCTAATAAATAGGAAGCCTGACTTGATTTTGCTTGATTTGATGCTGCCTGGGAAAGATGGCATTTCAATTTTGCAAACGCTTAGGAGCGAAACAAATGCAAAGGATGTTCCAGTAATAATAACAACGGCAAAAAATACAGAGTTTGATAAAGTTCTGGGCCTTGATACGGGTGCTGACGACTACCTTGTTAAACCTTTTGGCATGATGGAACTACTGTCAAGGATCAAAGCGGTCCTAAGGCGAACCCAGATGCCAAGAGCGGATTTTTTGTGCAATGGAGAAATTTCGATGTCAATCAGTAGGCATCTTGTTAAAGTTGCGGAGGAAAATGTTGAACTGACACTCAAAGAGTTTGAGCTTTTAAGAGTGTTTTTGGAAAACATGAATAGGGTTTACAGCAGAGATCAACTCATGAACCTTGTATGGGGTGAGTCTTACGTTGGCGAATCAAGAACAGTGGACGTCCATATCGGAACTTTAAGAACGAAACTGGGCGATGCAGGTAGATATATTAAGACCGTTCGCGGAGTCGGATACATTATGGAGGAAATAAAATGAAAAAACGATTCTTTTTTTCTATAATGGGTGTATCTATGATTTCGCTAATTTTATGCATAGTTGGCCTCTATTTTGTTCTTCTTGAGCATATAAACAAAATACAGGAAAACGAACTTACAGCGCAATCGGATTTAATTGCATCTCAACTTGAAATGATAAAGGACGACAGTATCTTTTCAGAAGGAAACTCAAATAATTCAGACGATGCTGTGTATTTGCTTAAACATCTAAACTACAGAGATTACAGGGTCACTTTGGTTGCTAACGACGGTACTGTTCTTTTTGACAATAAAGAAAATCCTAGCGAAATGAAGAATCATCAAAATCGCGAGGAAATCAAAGAGGCACGGGAACTTGGATATGGGGAAAGCACAAGATATTCTTCCACTATGACGGAAAAATATGTTTATGCCGCAAGAAGGTTAAGCGATGATAACATACTTAGGGTGTCGTCCTCTTACGAAACAGTCCTTGGCTTTATGAATGGTATGAAGTTGGCCTTCCTCGGCTGCTTTATTATTATTGCTTTGCTATCATTTTACCTGGCATACTCGCTTTCAAAATACATTCTTAAACCTATAAATAATATAGATTTAGATGATCCTGGAAGCGCAGAAAAACTTCTCGGCAAGGGTGGATATGAGGAACTTTCACCACTATTTAGGAAGATAGATGCGCAAAAGCGTGACATTGCAAACAAGGAACATCAACTTGTTAGACGTCAGGAGGAATTCAACGCTATAACCGCAAACATGAGTGACGGTCTTATCATTCTGGATAAACAAAACAGGATAATCTCAATGAACCAAGCTGCTATTGAGGCTATATTGACGCAGAAAGAAGATGAGGATTCCGGTTATGCTGCCACTGATTTTGACCCAGATGCGACAGCCATATCAAGGAAGTTCATCGGCAAAAATATAATGGAGTTCACTAGAAATACAGATATTTTGAACGGGATTATCGCCTACGACAGTAGTGTTTCAGAATTGAATAACCCAGGAGATTCAGAAAGTCTAATCATTTCAGGTCACGACTATAATTACAACAAAGTCGCTAATTTTGGTGAAAAAACTTATCAGATAAGCATGAGCCCAATTTTTACGAACGGAATGCCAAGTGGAATGGAAGAACACGGAGATTTCACAAAGGAATGGCGGGGAACTGTTTTGTTCTTGTTTGATGTTACAAAAAAAGCTGAAGGTGAGCTTATGCGCCGGGAGTTTACTGCAAATGTCTCCCACGAACTGAAGACGCCGCTCCAATCTATATATGCTAGCGCTGAACTGTTAAAAACTGGATTGGTTCCCGAGTCCGACAGGGAGGAATTTGTAGATAGGATTTTTAAAGAGTCAAAGCGTATGATTCAGCTTGTTCAGGATATTATAGAACTTTCCGAACTCGATGAGGAAAATGTGACAAGTCAAAAAGAAGAAGTTAATTTATATGATGTTGCTTGCTCTTCGTCAGAACATCTAGCGCAAAAGGCAAAGGATTTAAACGTTTCTGTAAATGTTGAACTTGACAAAATAGACGCGTCTGAAGCTGTGATTCATTCGATTCCAACACTCGTTCATGAGATTATTTACAACCTATTGGATAACGCAATTAAATATAACAAAGAATCTGGCACGGTTTCAGTTCGAATTTCTCAAAATCCAAAAAGGAAGATTGCTGTGTCAGTTGTAGATACTGGGATGGGAATAGAAGAAAAATACTTGGATAGAATTTTTGAGCGCTTCTTCCGCGTCGACAAGAGCCATTCGAGAGAAATTGGTGGAACGGGTCTTGGACTGTCAATTGTAAAGCATGCTGCAAAAGTGATAGGTGCGGAACTTGAGGTAAGAAGTGAAGTTGGAGAAGGGACTTCGGTCGACGTAATATTTGCGGAGTAAAATGTTGTAAAAAATAGTTATAAAATTGTTAATCTAGTATTGACTAGAATGTAACTATGGGACAATTTTTACAATATACTTCAAAGAAGTTTGAAAATATAGTTACGAAACAAATAGAAACGCCAGTAGCAGTGTTAATGAAACTGTTAAAATAATGTTATAATATCAAGCGTTATAGCAAGGATATCTTGCAAAAATTTTTCTAAAATTAGTAAAAATTTTGTAAAATACCCTTGCTTTTTGTTTTTTGCTCATATATACTAATAAGGCTTGCTTAAGGCGAAGAAGCAGGAAGTTGCTGAGCTATCAGGTAATTTCTGTGGAGAAGTCACTACATGATCGGGGGCGGAGGTATTCGCTTGTTTTTCTTTTGTGCAGAAATATAAGAAACGCACGGCGGGGTGTGACGGCAAAGACAATCTCACGAAAAGTCGTTAACCCATTAGAAAACTAAGAAAAAGCGAATTGCCTTGTACGAGCATAGCGAAAACAGTACAAAAATAGGAGGAAGAAATGAGCGAATTACAAAAAATAAGAATTAAGCTAAAGGCATACGACCATGCATTGCTTGATCAGTCTGCTGCAAAGATTGTGGAGACAGCTAAGAAGACTGGAGCGACAGTTTCAGGCCCAATCCCACTACCTACGGAGAAGGAAGTGGTAACTATTCTTAGAGCTGTACACAAATACAAGGATAGCAGGGAGCAGTTTGAGCAGAGAACTCACAAGAGACTTGTTGATATCACAAATGCTACAGTTCAGACTACAAATGCACTTACTAGCCTGAACATGCCTGCAGGTGTGGATATAGAAATTAGACTCAATTAGTCGGAAGTGCTGCTTTAGTCAGCAATGTTAGGGAATCTCCCTTAGCAAGATTGCATGTGAGGGTATGAGAACAAGTTTCTGGAGAAAACTATTTTGTTCGTTCCGAGCTGTTCTGCGACCAAACCAGAGCAATCCAATGTAAGAAAACAGGAGGAAAATATGAAAGCAATTCTAGGAAAGAAAGTTGGCATGACACAAATCTTTGCAGAAGGTGGAGAAGTTGTGCCGGTAACAGTAATTGAGGCGGGACCTTCGGTTGTGACTCAGGTTAAAACTGTTGAAAACGATGGTTACGATGCTGTTCAAATTGGTTATGAGGATACCAAAGAGCATAGAGTAACTAAGCCTTTAAAAGGACACTTTAACAAGAGCGGCGTTGCTCTTAAGAAATATGTTACGGAGTTCAGACTCGATGAAGATGAAAAGTTTGAACTTGGCCAGGAAATCACTGTGGCAGATTTCGAAGAAGGAAAGAAATTGGACATTACCGGAATTTCAAAAGGTAGGGGCACACAGGGTAACATCAAAAGACATGGACACCACAGAGGTCCTATGAGTCATGGTTCTAAGCACAAGAGATTAGCAGGTGCGCTTGCAGGTGCTACTTATCCATCAAGAGTGTTCAAGGGCAACAAGGGCCCTGGAAGAACAGGAAGAGACACTGTGACTGTTCAGAATGTAGTTTTAGTAAAAGTTGATGTTGACAGGAATCTTCTGCTAGTTAAGGGTGCTGTCCCAGGCAGAAAGGGCGGACTTGTGAAAGTTCAGTATGCTGTCAAAGGGCAAGACGATAAATAGGCTACAGAAAGGAGACGCAAACAATGGCAAATATAAAAATGCTAAATATGGCTGGTGAAGAAGCCGGGAGCATCGAACTTTCAGATGCTATTTTTGGAATCGAGCCTAATGAATATGCTGTTCATGCAGTAATAAAGAACTATTTGGCTAACAGAAGACAGGGTACTCAGTCTGCAAAGACAAGGGGCGATGTTAGAGGCGGAGGCAGGAAGCCTTTCCGTCAGAAGGGAACTGGTAGACATAGACAGGGCTCCAGCACAGACCCTTCACAAATCGGTGGTGGTGTTGTATTTGCTCCAAAGCCAAGGAGTTATAGATATACACTTCCTAAGAAGGTTAGAAGACTGGCTATGTTGTCAGTTTTGTCTTCAAAGCTTGCAGAGAACGAGTTGATCGTTGTTGATAAGTTGGCTTTCGAAGAACCGAAAACAAAGGAAATGATCAAAGTCCTCGAAAACCTTAAGGCTGAGAAAAAGGCTTTGGTAGTTATGGCAGATAAAGATGAGAATGTAGTTAGGTCAGCTGCTAACCTAAAGGGGGTTAGGACCGCCGTTGTAGGAAGCTTCAACGTGTATGAAGTTCTAAATCACCAGAGCCTCATCTTGACAAGTGATGCCGTTAAAAAACTTGAGGAGGTGTACAAATAATGAGATCACCATATGATGTAATCCTGAAACCTGTTATCTCCGAAAGAAGTATGGACCAGGCTCAGGAGAGAAAATACACTTTTAAGGTTGCTGTTGATGCCAACAAAACAGAAGTCAAGCATGCCGTAGAGGAAATCTTCGGTGTGGAGGTTGCTAAAGTTAACCTTATGAATGTTAATGGTAAGATGAAGAGAATGGGAAGAACAATGGGTAAGACTGCTGCGTATAAGAAAGCAATTATAACAATTGCAGAGGGCAGCAAAGAAATTGAATTCTTCCAGGGTCTATAAACTAGGGAGGACGTAAGAAATGGGAATAAAAAAATATAATCCGGTAACTCCCGGCTTAAGGGGCATGACGGTTTCTACATTTGAAGAAATCACTGCAAGTAAGCCGGAAAAATCTCTTACTGTAACCTTGAAGAAGCACTCGGGAAGAAACTCCAGAGGTAAGATTACCGTAAGACATAGAGGCGGTGGTACTCGTAGCAAATATAGGATCATTGATTTCAAGAGAAACAAAGATGGAATTCCTGGAAATGTTAAGACAATAGAGTACGACCCTAATAGAAGTGCCAACATTGCTTTGATCGTATATGCGGACGGGGAAAAGAAATATATATTGGCTCCAGAAGGACTTAAGGTCGGCAATGTCATTTATTCTGGAACTGATGCTGATATTCAGGTAGGAAATGCTCTTCCAATTGCGAATATACCTGTAGGTACGCTCATTCACAATATTGAGCTGAAACCAGGAAAAGGCGGACAACTTGTAAGGTCTGCAGGAAATGGTGCTCAGCTTATGGCTAAGGAAGGCAAATATGCTCAGGTGAGACTACCATCCGGAGAGGTTAGAAAGGTCTTAATGAATTGCAGAGCTACTATAGGCGAAGTTGGTAATGAAGACCACGGAAATATTCAAATCGGTAAGGCTGGTAGAAAGAGACACATGGGAATCAGACCAACTGTAAGAGGTTCTGTAATGAACCCTAACGATCACCCTCATGGTGGTGGTGAAGGAAGAACCCCTATCGGAAGAAAATCTCCGGTTACACCTTGGGGTAAACCTACACTTGGATATAAGACTAGAAAGAAGAATAAGGCTTCTAATCAATATATTGTTAAGAAGAGAAACGAGAAATAAGGAAGGAGCATAAATAATGGGTAGATCACTTAAGAAAGGCCCTTTCGTCAATAAAAAGCTGCTGAAAGCTATTGAAGATATGAATGCAGCTAATGAAAAGAAAGTTATTAAGACATGGTCAAGGCCTTCTACAATTTTCCCGCAGATGGTGGGTCACACTATTGCTGTCCATGATGGAAGAAAACATATTCCTGTGTATATAACAGAAGATATGGTAGGACACAGACTTGGAGAATTTGCTCCTACAAGAACATACAGGGGTCATGCCGCTGATAAGACATCAAAGGTTAAGTAAGGAAAGGAGATAAAAAATGGAAGCAAAAGCAGTTGCTAAATACGTTAGAATGTCTCCAATTAAACTTAAACCGATTGCTGATATGGTAAGAGGCAAAGATTTGCAAGAGGCATTGAATATTTTGAAATTTACGCCAGGAAAAGGTTCTGAATTAATTGAGAAAGTTGTTATGTCTGCTGCAGCTAATGCAGAGAATAATCACCAAATGAACCCTGATAACCTGTATATTGCAGAAGTTAGTGCAAACCAGGGACCTACTATGAAGAGATGGCGCGCAGGCGCTCGTGGTGGAGCATCCAGGATCCTTAAGAGAAGTAGTCACATAAGTGTAACTCTTATGGAGAGAGATTAAGACAGGAGGTTAATTGAATGGGTCAGAAAGTAAGCCCTCATGGCATGAGAGTGGGCGTTATCAAAGACTGGAATTCTAAATGGTTTGCAGACAAGAAGGGTTTTGCGGACTTACTAATTGAAGATAAAGAAATAAGAGAATATGTAAAGAAAAAACTGTACGTAGCAGGGATCTCAAAGGTTTTGATTGCAAGAGAAGGTGAAGATAACCTTACTGTTACGATTTTGACAAGCAAGCCGGGTATGGTAATTGGAAGATCAGGTGCGGGAATTGAAGAACTTAAAGCTGGTCTTGTAAAATTAACAGGCAAGGATGCAGGTAAGTTGCACATCTCTGTTGAAGAAGTTGGAAGAGCAGAATTGGATGCACAGTTAACTGCAGAAAGTGTCGCAGAAGCACTTGAGCGAAGAATTGCATTTAGAAGAGCAATGAAGCAGGCAATCGGAAACACTATGAGAGCAAATGCAAAGGGCATCAAAATTTTATGCTCGGGACGTCTCGGAGGTGCTGAGATTGCTAGAAGTGAGAAATATAGCGAGGGTAATGTTCCGCTCCATACGTTAAGAGCTGATATTGACTATGGATTTGCTGAAGCTGATACGACGTACGGAAAGATTGGCGTGAAAGTTTGGATCAACCACGGCGAAATTCTTGACAAGGGTCTTCAGAGTCCTGTTCGTGAAGAAAAGAAGGACAACAAGAAGGACAGAAGACAACGTAAGGATGGCGACAGAAGAAGAAATGACAGAAGAAGAAATGACCGCGGTGGTGACAGATTTGGAAGGAAAGACGTCGCAAAGGCTGTAAATAAGAGAATTAGACCAGTTGCAAAGGTAGAAGAACCGAAGACTGAAGTAGAAACACCTTCGGAAGAAACTAATTTGCCAGCTGAAGAATAAGCATAAGAGAGGAGGAACCAGCTATGTTGATGCCAAAACGTGTTAAGCGTAGGAGAGTTCATAGAGGTAGAATGAAGGGCATAGCAACAAGAGGCAATAAGATTACTTATGGAAAGTATGGGCTTGTTGCACAGGAGCCTGGTTGGATTACATCAAATCAGATTGAGGCTGCCAGAATTGCTATGACTAGATCCATAAAAAGAGGCGGAAAGGTTTATATAAAAATCTTCCCTCATAAGCCAGTAACTAAGAAACCTGCAGAGGTAAGAATGGGTTCCGGTAAAGGTGCTCCTGAATATTGGGTAGCAGTTGTTAAGCCGGGCAGAGTAATGTTTGAGATTGATGGCGTAACTGAAGCGCAGGCAAGAGAAGCTATAAGACTTGCAATTCATAAGCTTCCTATCAAGTGCAAGTTCGCTATGAAGCAGTTAGAAGAGGGCGGTGAAGCGTAGTAATGGAAATGAACAAATTCAGACAGATGACAGATGTCGAGCTTTCTTCTGAACTTGACAAAATGAAGAAGGAACTCTTCAACTTAAGATTCCAGCACGTAACAGGTCAGCTTGAAAATCCTGTTAAGATGAGGGAAGTAAAAAGGGATATTGCTAGAGTAAAGACCATTATTCGTGAGAAAGAAATGGCTAAGGCCGAAGCATAGGAAAGGAGGATGTGATTATGGCAGTTGAAAAAGTAGAAAGAAACAGAAGAAAATCCAAAGTCGGTATTGTTGTAAGCGACAAAATGGATAAGACTGTAGTAGTTGCTATTGAAGACTTTGTTAGACACCCTCTATATGGCAAGGCTATGAAGAGCACAAAGAAGGTAAAGGTTCATGACGAAGAGAACCAGTGCGAGGTTGGAGATAAGATTAGAATTATGGAAACAAGACCTCTATCAAAAGACAAAAGATGGAGACTTGTTAAGATAGTAGAGAAAGTTAAGTAAGGAGGCACCAGAATATGATACAGACAGAATCAAGACTCAGAGTTGCAGATAATTCGGGTGCGAAGGAACTTCTTTGCATCAAAGTTCTTGGGGGTACTAGTCGTAAATATGCTAACATTGGAGACATTGTAGTTTGTGCCGTTAAGGACGCTTCTCCAGGTGGACTGGTAAAGAAGGGTGATGTTGTTAAGGCAGTTGTTGTAAGATCTAAAACAGGTGCAAGACGAGCTGATGGTAGTTATGTGAAATTTGACCAGAATGCCGCAGTAATCATCAAGGATAAAGAAGACAAAACCCCGGTTGGTACACGTATCTTCGGACCTGTTGCAAGAGAACTTCGTGACAGAGGATTCATGAAGATTGTGTCACTGGCACCGGAAGTTCTATAGGGGGTTCTAATATGCGAATTAAAAAAGACGATACGGTGGTAGTAATCGCCGGAAAAGATAAGGGTAAAGTAGGAAAGGTTGTTAAGGCTTTTCCTAAAGAGAATAAGGTAATCGTAGAAGGTGTGAATGTTCAAACAAAACACCAAAAGCAGACACAGAAAGCAAAAGCTGAAATTAAACACGTTGAGGGCCCTATCGACGTTTCTAATGTTATGTACTACGATTCAAAATCAAAACAAGCATCAAAGCTCGGATATACTTTTAACGATGGAAACAAGGTTAGAGTAGCTAAGAAGAGTGGCAGCGTAATAGACTAGGAAAGGAGGAGAGTATTTTGACAGCAAGATTAAGAGAAACATATAAAAATGATGTTTTTAAAGCACTTAAGGAAAAATTCGATTATAAAAATCCTATGGAAGTCCCTAAACTTGTTAAGGTTACAATTAACATGGGCCTTGGGGAAGCAAAAGAAAATGCGAAAATTTTGGATTCTGCAGTTAAAGAGCTGGCTGTTATTTCAGGACAGAGACCTGTTAAAACCAAAGCAAGAAAGTCAATCGCTAACTTTAAAGTTAGAGAAGGCATGCCTGTAGGTTGCAAGGTTACACTCAGGGGAGATAACATGTATGAGTTTGTAGACAAATTTTTCAACATCTCTCTTCCAAGAGTAAGAGACTTTAAGGGGGTCAGCAAAAACTCATTTGATGGTAGAGGAAACTACTCAATGGGAATTAAGGAACAACTTATTTTCCCTGAAATCAAATATGATGAGGTTGAATCCATTAAAGGCATGAACATTGTATTCACAACGACGGCTAAAACAGATGAAGAAGCAGCAGCATTGCTATCACTTCTTGGAATGCCGTTTGAGAAATAGGAGGAGAAGATGGCTAAAAAATCTCTCAAGGTTAAACAGCAGAGAAAACCTAAATTTTCAACACGTGCATATACCAGATGCAAAATCTGTGGAAGGCCGCACTCCGTATTGAAGAAATACGGTATCTGCCGTATATGCTTCAGAGAGCTTGCCTACAAGGGTGAAATTCCCGGCGTGAAGAAGGCTAGCTGGTAAATCACAGAAAGGAGAATTACTGTAATGACAATGACAGATCCTATAGCAGATATGCTGACTAGAATCAGAAATGCCAATACTGTAGGTCATGAAACAGTTGATATTCCTGCATCTAAGATTAAAAAATCCATTGCAGAGATATTGCTTGAAGAAGGCTACATTAAGGGATTTGAAGAAATCGATGATAATAAACAGGGCATCATAAAAATTGACATGAAGTATGGTGCTAACAAAGAACGAGTAATTAGTGGAATTAAGAAAATTTCTAAACCAGGTCTAAAGGTATATGCTAAGGCTGACCAAGTTCCTAGAGTGCTTGGGGGTCTTGGTGTGGCTATTATATCTTCTTCAAAAGGCGTTGTAAGCGATAAGAAGGCAAGAGAATTAGGCGTAGGTGGAGAAGTAATCTGCTATATTTGGTAGGAGGTAGAATATGTCAAGAATAGGATTAAAACCTGTACAGCTACCTTCTGGAGTAGAGGTAGATGTTAAAGAAAATAATCTGGTTACTGTAAAGGGTCCAAAGGGATCGCTTTCTCAGAAACTCAGCCCAGAAATCAAAATAGTTGTTGAAGACGGAAGCGTTGTATTTTCGAGAGAATCTGATGCTAGAAATATGAGAGCACAGCACGGATTGGCGAGAGCTTTAGTTAACAACATGGTAATTGGAGTAACAGATGGATTCCAGAAAAAACTTATACTAAATGGTGTTGGTTTTAGAGCTGAGAAGAAAGGCAAGAAACTTGTGATGAATCTCGGCTTTTCACACCCTGTTGAAATGGAAGATCCTGAAGGAATTGAAACTGAAGTTGCAGATGCAACAACAGTTGTAGTTAAGGGCATAGATAAAGCGTTAGTTGGAAACTATGCTGCAGTCATTAGAGACTGGAGAAAACCTGAGCCATATAAGGGCAAGGGAATTAGATATGAAGATGAATATATTCGCAGAAAAGAAGGAAAAACTGGAGCTAAGGCGTAAGAAAGGAGTGAATTAAATGTCTAAAAAAAGCAGAAATGACAAACGTGTTAAGAGACACCTAAGAGTCAGAAAAAACTTAATCGGAACTCCTGAAAAACCAAGGCTTTGTGTTTTCCGATCCAACAAAAACATCTCAGCTCAAATTATCGATGATGAGAATGGCAATACACTTGTTTCCGCTTCTACTCTTGAGAAGGAAATGAAGAGCGAAAATGGTGGTAACAAAGAGGCTGCAAAGAAGGTTGGAGAACTCATTGCGAAGAGAGCATTGGATAAGGGCATCGAGAATGTTGCTTTTGACAGAGGTGGATTTCTTTATCACGGAAGAGTTAAAGAACTGGCAGAGGGTGCTCGAGAAGCAGGATTGAAATTCTAAATAAGGAGGAATGAGAAATGGCTAGACAACAAGATGCACCCAAGAGTGAATTTAAAGAAACAATTGTAAATATAAGACGTGTTGCTAAGACTGTTAAGGGCGGAAGAAACATGAGATTTTCCGTTACTATGGTTGTAGGAGATGGCAAAGGTCGAGTAGGCGTAGGACTTGGTAAGGCGCAGGAGATTCCTGAGGCAGTTAGAAAAGCTACTGAAGATGCAAAAAAGAATATGATTACTGTTCCTATGGTAGGGACAACAGTACCACACAGAAATGTGGGCGTTTATGGAGCTGGTAGAGTATTGATAATGCCTGCTGCAGAAGGTACAGGAGTAATCGCAGGTTCATCTGTGCGTGTTGTGTTAGAGTCTGCAGGTCTAAAAGACGTGAGAGCAAAGTCTATAGGATCTCATAATACTGTAAACATGGCACTTGCAACAATGGAAGGACTTAAGAACTTAACGACAATTGAAAAAGTAGCAGCACTTAGAGGCAAGTCGGTAGATGAAATTGCTAGATAGGAGGAATGACCAATGTCAATGTTAAAAATTACTTTAACTAAGAGTACAATCGGCGCTACCCCTAAGCAGAGAAAAGTTGTGGAAGCACTTGGACTGAAGAAATTAAATCATTCAGTTGAATTGGCAGACACTCCTCAGACTAGAGGTGCAATAGACAAGGTTACACACCTTGTTACCGTAGAAGAGCAATAGGATTGGAGGTGCAAGCATGCGACTGCATGAGTTAAAAAAAGCAGAAGGCTCCACAAAGATATCAAAGCGTAAAGGTAGAGGGCAGGGTTCCGGCCTTGGTAAAACTGCTGGTAGAGGTCATAAGGGCCAAAACGCTAGAAGTGGCGGTGGAGTTAGATTGGGCTTTGAAGGTGGCCAGATGCCACTGTATAGAAGATTACCAAAGCGAGGATTTACGAATATCTGGGGTACAAAATATACAACTATTAACGTAAGTGAACTCAATCGCTTTGAAGATGGTCAAGAGGTTACTGTAGAATTGCTTAAAGAAAAAGGAATTGTTAAGCAAGTTAAAGATGGAGTTAAAATCCTGGGAAACGGTAAACTCGAAAAGAAATTGACCGTTAAGGCAAACAAATTCAGCAAGACTGCTGTTGAAAAGATCGAGTCCGCAGGAGGAAAGGCGGAGGTATTGTAAAATGGGACTGCTTAATACTGTTACTCAGGCTTGGAAAGTGCCAGAAATGAGGAGAAAAATCTTATTCACATTAGCTATGCTTGTAGTTTTTAGGATAGGATCCAATATTCCTGTTCCTGGAATAAATAGAGACTATTTAGCTAGAATCTTCAGCGGTGAAACAGGATTATTCGACTTGTTCGATTTATTCTCTGGAGGAGCTTTTCAAAAGTTCACTATATTTGCCTTGAGTATCACACCATATATTACAGCATCCATTATAGTACAGCTATTGACGGTAGCTTTCCCGTATTTTGAAAATTTAGCTAAAGAGGGAACCGCAGGACGAAAGAAAATAGCACAGATTACAAGATATATGACGATTGGTCTTGGTCTGATCCAGAGTATTGGCTTGACAGTTGGACTTTTTAGAGGCGCTGTTATAGATCAAACGGTATTTTCTTTCGCAGTCATAATATTAGTTTTGACAGCAGGCACAGCATTTCTTATGTGGCTTGGTGAAGAAATTAATGACAAAGGTGTTGGTAACGGAATCTCACTTTTGATTTTTGCAGGAATAGTTGCAAGAATACCGACAGGGATAAGAACACTTGTTGTGAAGTATCAGGAAGGTAGCGTAAATGTCGTGACATTGATACTGTTTGCACTGTTTGCCCTAGTTGTAATTGCTGGAATCATTATGGTTCAGCAGGGAACTAGAAAAATTCCTGTTCAGTATGCGAAAAGAGTTGTAGGTAGGAAAATGTATGGTGGCCAAGCGACACATATTCCGCTAAAGGTTAACCAGGCCGGCGTAATTCCAGTAATATTTGCTATGGCACTTTTAACATTTCCACTAACTATTACATACTTCTTCCCGAACACACCTTTCACTGCTTTTGTAACAAAATATTTGTCACCGGGAGGAATGCCGGGAGCGTGGATTTACGGTTCGCTTAATGTTGTGCTTATAATAGCATTCACATATTTCTATACAGCAATTACTTTTAATCCAATTGAAATTGCAAGTAATATGAGAGCAAACGGAGGCTTTATTCCTGGTATTAGACCGGGTAGAGCCACAGTTGATTACCTTCACAAGGTAATGACGAGGATTTCATTGGTAGGAGCTATTTTCCTAGCGGTTGTAGCTACGTTGCCATTGCTTTTGAGTCAGGTTGCTGGAATAGATGTAAGGTTTGGAGGGACATCATTGCTTATCGCAATAGGTGTTGCACTCGACACTATGAGACAGTTAGAAGATCAAATGGTTATGAGAAACTATAGAGGTTTCCTTAAGTAAGAGGAGAAAGAAATGTTAAGAACAATTTTGTTGGGACCTCCTGGAGCAGGCAAGGGTACTCAGGCAGTGAAGATTGTTGAAAAATATAATATACCTCATATTTCTACGGGAGATATATTCCGTGAGAATATTAAAAATGAGACAGAACTTGGAAACAGAGCTAAAGCCTATATGGATAGAGGCGAACTTGTTCCAGACGAACTTGTTGTTGAAATAGCAACAGATAGACTCACTAAGGACGATTGCAAAAACGGATTTTTGCTCGATGGATTCCCAAGGACAATCTTTCAAGCTGAAAAACTAGATGAATTCCTTGCTCAAAGAGGCGAGAAAATAGACAAGGTTATCAATATCGATGTTGAAAAAGATGCTCTTGTTAAGAGAATAACTGGAAGAAGAGTTTGCAAATCATGTGGTGCTAGTTACCATGTGGTAAATATCCCACCTAAGAAAGATGGTGTTTGTGATTTGTGCAACGGAGAGTTGATTCAGAGAGCAGATGATACTGAAGAAACTGTTTTGAATAGAATTGACGTTTATAACAAACAGACAAAACCATTGGTTGACTATTACGATAAGGCCGGTGTTATCATAAATATTGACGGTAACAAAGACCTGGACGATGTTCTTGCGGACATAGTCAAGGGCTTGGGGAAATAATATGATAATCATTAAATCAAAAGACGAAATTGATTTGATGCGCGAGTCCGGAAAGGTGACCGGATATGTTTTGAGAACCCTTGCGGATATTATTAAGCCGGGTATCTCTACTATGGACATCAATAATTACGTTGAAAAAACAATTACCGGATATAATATGACTCCGACATTCAAAGGTTATGGAGGATTTCCGGGAGCAGCTTGTGTTTCAATAAATGAAGAAATTGTTCACGGCATTCCGAGCAAAGATAGAATACTTAAGGAAGGCGACATTGTCAGCGTGGATGTAGGATCCACATGGAAGCATTATGTGAGCGATGCCGCTCGCACCTATCCAGTTGGTGAAACCAGCGAAGATGCTATGAAACTTATTAAAGTTACAGAAGAAAGTTTCTTTAGGGGCATAGAATTTGCAAAAGTAGGGTATAGATTATCTGATATATCACACGCAGTTCAAAAACACGCTGAAGGTGCTGGATTTGGAGTAATAAGAGATTATGTTGGACATGGTGTTGGAAGAAATCTGCACGAGGATCCACAAATTCCTAATTATGGAGATCCAGGCAAAGGCCCGAGACTTCAAGAAGGCATGGCATTAGCTATTGAACCAATGATAGTCCAGGGAAGTTATGAAACTGAAACTCTGCTGAATGATTGGACAGTTGTTACAGCTGATGGTGGACTTTCAGCCCATTATGAAAATACGATAGTAATTAATGATGGTGAGCCTGAATTGCTCACATTATAAGGAGAGATATTAATGGCTAAAAAAGATGTCATTGAGGCAGTAGGTACTGTTGTTGATGCACAGCCCAATGCAATGTTTAAAGTTAGGCTTGAAAATGGTTTCGAGATATTAGCTCATATATCGGGCAAAATAAGGATGAACTATATAAGGATACTTCCTGGAGATAAGGTTAAGGTGGAACTTTCCCCTTACGACTTGACCAGAGGTAGAATTACATGGCGAGATAAGTAAGTTTACAGGAGGGATGAGAATGAAAGTTAGAGCTTCCGTAAAACCAATTTGCGAGAAATGCAAGGTAATCAAAAGACACGGAAAAGTGATGGTTATCTGTGAAAATCCAAAGCATAAGCAAAAGCAAGGTTAGAAACTTAATATGAGATGGACCTAAAACCGGGTTTAGGATACCAAATAATTTTTTATGTGAACCTGTCTATATCACTCCCGGAGTAAGTGACGGAAGATAGGAGAAGGAGGATAATAATGGCTCGTATAGCCGGAGTTGACTTACCAAGAGAAAAGAGAGTTGAGATTGGCCTTACATATATTTATGGTATAGGCAAAGCAACTTCTCAAGCAATTCTTGAAAAAGCCGGAGTAAATCCGGATACCAGAATTAAAGACCTCACTGAAGAAGAGGCTGGTAGAATCAGAAAAATTATCGATAGTGATTACGCTGTAGAAGGAGATCTGAAAAGAGAAGTTAGTCTAAATATTAAGAGACTTATGGAAATCGGTAGCTACAGAGGAATCAGACATAGAAGAGGACTTCCTGTTCGTGGTCAGAAGACAAAGACCAATGCCAGAACTAGGAAAGGACCTAAGAAAACTGTAGGAAGAAAGAAAAAATAAGAAGGAGGTAAATAATAATGGCTAAACCTGTAAAGAAAACAGTTCGCAGAAAAAAAAGAGAACGTAAAAACGTCGTTAAAGGCCAGGCTTATATTCAATCCTCCTTTAACAATACTTTGGTAACCCTGACGGATATGGATGGAAATGCTTTGTCTTGGTCAAGCGCAGGATCTCTTGGCTTTAAGGGTTCAAAGAAATCAACTCCTTTTGCCGCTCAGATGGCTGCAGAAGAGGCAACTAAAGCTGCAATGGAACATGGTCTTAAGACTGTTGAAGTCTATGTAAAGGGACCTGGTTCGGGAAGAGAAGCTGCAATCAGAGCATTGGCTCAGGCAGGCCTTGAAATCACAATGATTAAGGACGTAACACCAATTCCGCACAATGGTTGCAGACCACCAAAGAGAAGAAGAGTCTAATAGAAGGGAGGAATAATTATGGCAGTAAACAAACAACCAATTTTAAAAAGATGCAGATCTCTAGATATAGATCCAAGCCATTTAGGAATTTACAAAACATCTAAGAAAGCTCCTAAGAGAAAATATAAAAAGATGAGTGAATATGGATTACAGCTTAGAGAAAAGCAAAGAGCAAAGTTTATTTACGGTGTTCTTGAAAAACAATTCAGAAACACTTTCGATAAAGCAGCTAAAAAACCTGGCATAACAGGTGAAAACTTACTTATAATGCTCGAAAAGAGATTAGATAATGTCGTTTACAGAATGGGTCTTGCAACTACTAGAAGAGATGCAAGGCAGGCAGTAGTGCATGGACATTACACTGTTAACGGAAAGAAAGTTAATATTCCTTCCTACCAGGTAAGTCCTGGAGATGTTATTAAAGTTAAGGAAAAAAGCGTAAGCTCTCCTAAGTTTAAGGAAATTAAAGAAATGCAGGTAGGAATCCCAGGATGGCTATCTGTTGATAGAGAAAAACTCGAAGGAAAAGTTTTAGCGGATCCTACTAGAGATCAGATTGATACTCCGGTAGCTGAGCATCTTATCGTCGAATTGTATTCCAAGTAATAGGGTAGTTATAACTTTTGGAGCCAATTTACTTTGGAAGATAAGGAGGGTTTTTAGTGATAGAAATCGAAAAACCTACAATTGAAAAATTTGTAGACGAAGATAGAAAATATGGGAAATTTGTCATAGAACCACTTGAAAGAGGTTATGGCACTACGCTTGGCAATGCTATGAGGAGAATACTATTGAGTTCACTTCCAGGTGCTGCAGTTACCTCTGTGAAAATTGATGGTGTGCTTCATGAATTCTCAACAATTCCAAATGTTAGAGAAGATGTTACAGAGATTATACTTAATCTAAAACAACTAGCCGTTCGCCTAAATAGCGAGGAGCCGAAACGCGTTATCATTAATGCTGTGGGTCCTAAAGAAGTTACTGCTGCTGACATTATCGGTGATGCAGAGCTTGAGATTTTCAATAAGGACCTCCATATAGCACAGCTGGAAGATGGAGCGAATCTGATAATGGAGATTACCATTGCAAGAGGGCGTGGTTATCGAACTGCTGATCAGAACAAAGATGAAACGACTCCTATTGCAGTGATTCCTGTTGACTCAATTTTCACACCTGTAAAAAAAGTGAACTACATGGTAGAAGATACACGTGTTGGACAGGTTACCGACTATGATAAATTGACTTTAGAAATTTGGACTGATGGATCTGTAACCCCAGAAGAAGGAGTATCCATAGGTGCCAAAATAATGGATGAACATCTCAATCTTCTGATGTCACTTGATGACTCTGCAGATAACTTTGAAATCATGATAGAGAAGGAAGAAGATCAGAAGGCTAAATCTCTCGAGATGACAATTGAAGAACTTGAACTTTCTGTTAGATCGTCAAATTGTCTAAAGAGAGCAAATATCAACACCGTTGAGGAACTTACCGAAAAGACAGAAGAAGATATGCTTAAGGTAAGAAACCTCGGTAAGAAGTCGCTTGATGAAGTTAAGAACAAGTTGGAAGAACTTGGTTTATCTCTGAAAGAGACTGACGAATAGCACAGAGAAAGGAGATCAAAATGCCCGGATATAGGAAACTCGGCAGACCAACTGCTCACAGAAAATCTATGCTTAGAAATATCGTTACCGATCTTTTCAGGGAAGGTAGAATTACAACAACAGATTGTAGAGCAAAGGAAGCCAGAAGAGAAGCTGAAAAGCTTATAACAATAGCGAAAAAGAACGACCTTCATGCAAGACGTCAGGCACTTGCTTACATCTATGATGAAGATGTTGTTACTAAACTATTTGAAGAAATTGCTCCTAAGTATCAGGAGCGTCAAGGTGGATATACAAGAATTCTTAAACTTGGACCTCGTCAAGGAGACAATGCGGAAGTTGTATTCCTAGAACTTGTATAGACAATATTTTGTTTCTAATATTTAAAATATGAAGAAATAATATTTATAAAATCCCTCTTTTATAATGGGGGATTTTATTTTAGTAAAATAACTAAGGCTTAATGATGTTTTGTCGCATATATTATCCAAATAAAAGCACATCATTAGAAAATAGAACTCTTTATTATTTTCAAAAAAATGTTTAATAATATTGCAAATGTGTAAAAAGATATTTAATAACAGAGTGTTTAACTAGATAGTAATTTAATATATATTTATTAGGAGGTTTTAATATGGCTTTGGTAGATAATCTTAAGAAGGCGGCTAATAAGGTATCCGAGGAGGCTAAGGATTTAATGGAAGACGTTAAGGACGGTAGCGAAAAAATTGCGGATAAAGCCGGGGATGTTTATGATAACGCTAAGGAAAAAGCTGGAGAAGGCTTTGATGATGTAAAAGACAAGGCAGCCAAAGGCTATGAAAGTGCAAAGGTAAAACTTGACGACACCAAAAACACATTGGACAAAAAACTGGATGAGCAGTTTAAAGATGTTGAGAAAACAGGAAAGAATGTGAAGAAGCAGGTTACAAAGGCAACAAAAAAATAGTTTCGTATAATCTTTTAAGTTCTTGTTTAAAATAGGAGGAGAGCCATGAAAGATAAATATGTTGACAGAAAAGAAGAAATGGGCAAGTTGCTAGAAGAAGAATATGAAAAAAAGGGAAAAGATATTCAGGAAGATACAACTGGCTTTTCCATGGGTAAGAAATCTTTAAAAAAGGCTGTTGAAAAAGCTGAGGATAAAGATAACAAATAGGAGATATGAGAATAGATATGGATAAGAAGGATATTAGACAGTATGTAGATGATGCAAAAGAATATGCATCGGATGGTATTGAAGATGTGATTGATCTTGCTGGAGACTTAAAAGAAGATGCGCTTGATTATGCAGGTGATGTACAAAAGAATATGAAGAGAAAAGCAAAACGCTTTAAGAAGGATTATAAACGTACTAAAAGGAAATATTGTCCAGTAGATGATTATACTCCTGAGATTGTTATTGGAGTGTCTGTTGCTCTTATAACTGCATCTGCTGTAGCTCTTGCTTACATATTGACAAGGGATGAGTAAAATTATATTACTGAACTATTTGACAAAAATCAAATTTAGTTGTATTCTATTTGTGTAGCTAAATAAAGTTTCGTGTTCTTGCTATGCGAGCTAAGAGGGAAGTAGGTTAGAATCCTACGCGGTCCCGCCACTGTAAGCGAGTAGCCAATCTCAATAATAAGCCACTGAGTTTTCGGGAAGGCTGAGAGAGGTGATGATACGTTGAGCCAGGAGACCTGCACGGAATGTTTCATTAGGGCGGTGAACCCGAAAATTGAAACGATATTAAATGACAGCAAAAACGGGCTGTGGGCTTTTACCACAGTCTTTTTTATTGAGACAAGTGGAAAGCCGGATGCTTTTCATTCTTTTTGCTGAGACAGGCCTCGTCAACCTGTCTCTTTTATTTTTACTATTCAAAATATGGGGAATATGATAAACTTATATATACGCTATGTAGTTAAAGACATCTTAAAATGCAGAGAATTGATAATTTCATTTGTGAAATAGTAGGTATACGAACCACTCTATTTCATATAAATATAGTCAATGTTCATGAGGGTTATATATGAGTTTAGATAGATTAAACAAAGAACAAAGGAAGGCTGCAACGCAGATTGACGGCCCCATACTAATTCTGGCAGGTGCGGGTAGTGGTAAGACGAGCACGATGACAGAAAGGATTGCCTATATGATAGAAAACGGTATATCCAAGTACAACATCCTTGCTGTAACCTTCACCAATAAAGCAGCCAAGGAGATGAGAGAAAGGGTTGAGAGTCTTGTAGGGAATATCGAAGGAATGTGGATTACGACTTTTCACTCGATGTGCCTGCGCATGCTGAAAAAAGATCCTACCAAAGTAGAGTATGACAAAAACTTTCTTATTTATGATACAACAGACCAGAAAACATTGGTTAAGGCTATCCTTAAGGATAAGCAGCTTAGTGAGAAAGAATTTCCTGTGCGTGGGATTATGAGTACCATTAGCCATTGCAAGGAAAATATTTTGTCGCCTCAAAAGTATCTTGCAGAAAATGAAGATAATTATAGAACTAGGCTGATCGCTGAAGTCTTTGTTGAGTATGAAAAACGCCTTAAATTAAACAATGCAATGGACTTTGATGATTTGTTGCTTAATGGCTGGAAGCTGCTTGACCAGAACTCGGATGTGCTTGAAGAATACAGAAGACGATTCAGATATGTCATGGTAGATGAGTACCAAGATACCAATTATTTGCAGTATTTGATTGTGAAGTTGTTAGCTGAGGAGCATCAAAACATTTGTGTTGTTGGAGATGATGACCAGTGTATTTATCAATGGAGAGGTGCTGATATAACGAATATTTTGGACTTTGAAAAGGATTTCCCAAGTGCAAAGGTTATTAAACTTCAGCAAAACTATCGGTCAGTTGGAAACATTCTGGCTGGTGCACATTCTGTTATTGAAAACAACAGGCAGCGCAAGAGAAAAAAACTTTGGACTGATAAAGAAGCTGGCGATAAAATTCGATATTATAGGGCTGAGAGCGAGCGAGATGAAGCAAGATACGTGGCACAAGAGATTGAGAATTTACATGTTGGCTGGGGCATTCCGTGGAATGACATTGCTGTTTTGTACAGGACTAATGCACAGTCAAGAGTGTTTGAAAGATATTTGATGGATAGGGGAATCCCATACAGGATATTATCAGGTATGAGATACTATGATCGAAAAGAACTCAAGGATTTGATTGCCTATATGAGGCTGATAATTAACCCAAAAGATGATATATCTTTAAAACGTGTTATCAACGAACCTAAGAGGGGAATAGGCCCAAAGACCTTGGCTAACCTTGAACACGTTGCATCAGGTATCGGGATGTCAATGATGGAAGCTCTTTTGAGCGGAGTTGGCATGAGTGCGTTCAAGGGAAAAACATTGGCCGCTATTCAGGATTTTACGGAAGTCATTCGGCTATTATCAGGAGAACAGGAGAATTTAACAGTATCGCAAATATACGATGAACTCCTTGTTAGAACGGGTTACGTTAAGATGCTCGAGTCTGAGGCGACGGTTGAATCTGAGGGAAGGCTTGAAAATCTCATGGAGTTTAAAACGGAAATTGCCGATTATGAGAAAGAAACACGTGAGAGCGGAGGAACATCGGAGCTTGGAGACTTTATGGAAAAACTCGCTTTGATGGCCGAAGTTGATAATCACGACGAATCGCAAGATGCTATAGTTCTTATGACTATGCACAGTTCAAAAGGACTTGAATTTCCTGTCGTATTTCTTCCAGGGCTTGAGGATGGAATATTTCCAGGGAGTCGTGCGATGGAAGATACAGCTAAAATGGAGGAAGAAAGGCGACTTTGCTATGTTGCTATGACAAGAGCCAAGCAAAGATTATTTCTCACAAGTGCAGCCATCAGAACTCAGTATGGAAGAACTGATTATACTAGGGAATCACAATTTTTGAGGGAACTTGATCCTAGACTTCTTGAGGGAGATGCTATATATAGACAGACTAGCACACAAAATAGTATAGACGTACCAACGGGATCAAGAGATGGATTTTTTGTTGAGAGACCATCAAAACCATTTGAAATGCTGAAATATGCAAAGGAAGCAACTAAGTCAAACGCGATGGCGGCTAGGGGTGGGGATGTTTTTCATAAGGGAGACATGGTGAACCACACAAAGTTTGGAGACGGCCTAGTAATTGATGAAGATGAAAGAACCTTGACAGTGATGTTTGATTCTGTCGGTAAAAAGAAACTCGCCAAGGGTATAGCTCACCTGAGAAAGCAAGGTGGCTTAGAATAATTACTGGGATTTTAGAAAGAAAATATATGAAAAATTTATCAGTCAAGAGTGAGATGCTCGATCTAATAAAGCAGCTGAATGACGCAAGCAAGGCATACTATCAAGGAACAAAGGAGATTATCTCAAATCTGGAATATGACAGGCTTTATGATAAGCTTGAAGAACTTGAAAAAGCAACGGGAATAATAATGGCCGGTAGCCCAACACAAAATGTAGGTTATGAGGTTATTTCTGCTTTACCAAAAGAAGAACACGAATATCCTATGTTATCACTTGACAAAACAAAAGATAGGGGTGAGCTTGCTTCGTGGCTTGGTAACCACAAAGGTCTCCTATCTTGGAAGCTTGATGGACTAACCGTGGTTCTTAAATATGAAAATGGCAGCTTGGTCAAGGCCTTGACGAGAGGCAATGGAATTATTGGAGAAGTTATTACCGGTAATGCAAAGACATTTATTAATCTCCCACTTTCAATACCGTACGAAGGAAGTCTTGTGCTTAGAGGAGAGGCAATTATTACTTATGATGATTTCAGAAAGATAAATGACGCGCTGCCGGAGGATGAAGAACACTATAAAAATCCGAGGAATCTTTGCAGCGGATCAGTCAGGCAGTTAAATAGTGAGATTACTGCCCGAAGGATGGTAAGATTCATCGCCTTTGGTATGGTTTTAGGGCCAGAGTTTGATTTTAGATCGGAAGAGATGGATTGGCTTGACAGCCAGGGCTTTGAAACCGTTGAACGAGAATCGCTGATAGGCGATGAGGTTGTTAAAGCAATAGAAAAGTATGAGAATCAAGTGGCATATAATCCTTATCCCTCCGATGGACTTGTGCTTGTTCTGGACGATAAGGAATATGGAAGAAGCCTCGGTGCAACCGCTAAATTTCCTAGGGATGCTATGGCTTTTAAATGGCGTGACCAAATAGCTGAGACAATTCTCAAGGAAATATTGTGGAGTGCATCAAGGACAGGTCTTATCAATCCTATTGCAATATTTGAACCAGTCTCACTTGAAGGGACAGAAGTTTCCCGAGCATCTCTTCACAATGTCAGCATTATGAAGTCTCTTAAGCTTGGCGTTGGTGACAAAATAACAGTATACAAGGCTAATATGATTATTCCGCAAGTTAGTGAAAACTTGAGTCAAAGTAATACAGCAGAAATACCAGAACTATGCCCTGTGTGTGGCTTAAAGACATTATTAAAGAATGATAATGGGGTGATGACTTTACATTGCCTGAATGATGAATGTCCGGCAAAGAGCATAAAAAGATTTACACTCTTAACCGGAAGGAATGCTCTCGATATTGATGGAGTATCTGAAGCTACATTGGAAAGATTTATATACGATGGATTGGTAAAAACACCTTCTGATATTTTTTATCTGCGTAGTCATAAAAATAAAATTATATCTATGGAGGGATTTGGGGAAAAGTCGTTTGAAAATCTTGTGAACTCCATTGAAAAATCACGAAAAACTACTGCATCTAAGTTGTTATACGGGCTTGGGATTCCAGGCGTTGGCGTTGCGACTGCAAAATTAATCGCAGAAGCTTGCTCTGATGAATGGGACAAAATAATTTCACTCTCAGAAAATGAACTTCAAAATATCGAGGGAATTGGGCCAGTTGTAGCAAAAGATTTTGTTGAATATTTTCAAAATCAAGCGAAATTAGAGGAAGTACAACAACTCCGTAGTGAACTAACTCTAGAAAAACATAATCGAAGTGGAGAGAAGTATTTTGCTGGATTAACATTTGTAGTAACGGGCAAATTGCAGATATATCAAAACCGAGAGGAACTTAAAGAGATTATTGAGGGAGCTGGGGGCAAGGTTTCTGGCTCTGTTAGCAACAAGACATCATATCTTATAAATAATGATTTGTCATCTATGTCCGGCAAGAACAAAAAAGCCAAAGAACTTGGAATCAGTATTGTGGATGAGGCCACGGTTGCTAACTGGATAGAGAAGAAGGAAGTATTATCAGGAGGTTTATAGGTGACTAATAAGCAAGTTGTAAATGAGAAAATTTGTGATGCAGAAAATTTAAATAAAGAATCAACTGAAAATCAAGAACTTCCAATTGGAAAACTAGACAGTAAACTACTGAAAAATTTGGTGTTCAGACACCTCACTTATAGACGAGGCGATGTCAAAGAACGCCCTGCTATAGGGCTCGACTGTGCTACCTTGGACTTTGGTGACTTTGACTGCATTGTTTCTAGCGATCCAATTTCAGCAGCAACAAATGATATTGGTAGGCTCGCGGTTCATATAAATTGCAATGATATTGCAACTCAAGGCGTTGCACCCATAGCTATGACTCTTGTTTTGTTGCTTCCTAAGGGAACTACAAGCAAACAACTTGAAGATATTATGATTCAGGCTGGCTCTGAGTCTGAGGCTCTAGGTGTTGAAATTGTTGGGGGTCATACTGAGATTACAGATGCCGTCAATACGCCAGTTGCAGTTGCAACCTGTTTTGGAAAGTCATTAAGTGGGCGAGAGAATCCCGAAATGAAACCCGGTGACAAGGTTTTGATGTCGAAATTGGCAGGACTGGAAGGTACAGCAATTGTCTGTTCTGATGCCGAAGATAAACTTACCTTTCTTAGCGAAGAAGAAATTAATCGTGGCAAATCTCTTATGAATCAGCTGAGTGTTGTCAAAGAGGGCATTATATCAGGTGAAATAGGTGCTTGTGGTATGCACGATGTGACAGAAGGGGGTATACTTGGCGCAGTGTGGGAAATTTGTCAAGTTGCAAACCTTGGCGTTAATTTATATGAGGACAAAATCCCTGTAGATCCAGTTACTCTTAAACTAGCACACAAACTTGAGTTTAACTATTTACGTCTTATTTCGAGTGGTTCGATGATTATTGTGGCTGAAAACGATAAGGCGGAGGAAATTATTAATCATTGTAAAGACGCAGGGATTAACGTAACTGAAATAGGAGAGATGAAACCTGCATCAGATGGTTGCAATATACTATTAGATCCTAAGAGATATGGTAATAACGGTGATAGTAAAACAACTGGTGACAGGTGGCAAAATATAGATCCACCTGCCGGAGATCATTTATACAAGGCTCTTGAGAATCTGAATAAATAAATCTTCTATTTAATCATTCGTGTATGTTTATGATGTAGTTGTCGAATTCATCTTGGATTTCTTTTGAAGGGCTTGATGTCATAAGCGAAACACATATAATGGTTATGAGTGCTAATACAAATGCTGGGAGAAGTTCGTATACATCCCATAGTCCACCCATGGGCCTGATGGCGTATTTCCAAATAAATATGGTTATGGCACCTACGAACATTCCAGCGAGTACACCTATTTTGTTGGAACGTCGCCAAAACAGCGCACAGAAAACAACTGGAGCAAAAGTAGCACCAAAACCGGCCCAGGCGAATGAAACTATCTCAAAAATAGAACTGTTAGGATTATATGCGATTATAACACCTATAATAGAGATGAAAACAACAGTCAGACGGCTGACCAGCATAGATTTTCTTTCGTCCAATTTAATTTTTAAAAAGTCTTGAAATACGTTCTGACTGACACTGGATGAGGCTGCAAGTAGCTGTGAATCAGCGGTCGACATTGTAGCTGCTAAAATTCCAGCAAGGATTAGACCTGCTATCAGCGCTGGCAGGATTCCGTGGCTGCTCAGCAATGTTGCGATAACAATTATTATCGTTTCGGACTTGCTCTCTTCCAAAATGTCTATAACTCCATTTGATGTCATTGCGTTCCCTACGATTCCTATGAATATTGCTACTGTCAGAGAGATTAACACCCAAATTGTGGCTATGCGTCTAGAAAGAGAAAGTTTTTGCTTGTCTTGAATAGCCATAAATCGCAGCAAAATATGTGGCATGCCAAAGTACCCAAGCCCCCAAGCAAGTGTGGATACAGTGGAAAAGAGATTGTAATTTTCCATCCCTCCTGTTTCAGGAACATGAGTTTTAACAAGGCTGAAGTATCCGGATAGACTATTTGCATTTTCAATTACTGCATCGAGACCACCCGCCTGTGATATTCCAAATGTCATAATAACTATAAGAGCCATAGTCATTATTATGCTTTGGACTAAATCTGTGGTTGAAGCGGCAAGGAATCCACCAAGAGCGGTATATCCTACGATGACAGCTGCACTTACGATCATTGCAACAAAATAGTCGACTCCAAAAAGTGATGCAAAAAGCTTACCACATGCTGCGAACCCTGCAGCAGTGTATGGTATAAAAAATATAATTATTATTACAGCGGAGACGAAGTTGATAATATTTTTGTCATCGTGATATCTTTTACTAAAAAAATCGGGGATTGTTATGGCATCAAGATGGTGAGAGTACGTTCTAATTCTTTTTGCAACTATTAGCCAATTAACATATGTACCAATTGCCAAACCTAAACCTGTCCAGGCAGCATTTGCAACACCTGTGAGGTATGCCAGCCCAGGTAGCCCCATTAAAAGCCAACTGCTCATATCGGAGGCTTCGGCGCTCATCGCCGTAACTAGAGGCCCGAGAGTTCGTCCACCCAAATAAAAATCACTTGAGTTTGAAGTTTTTTTGCTGTAATATACCCCGATAAGGAGCATTCCAATTAGATACAATCCAATAGTTAAAATAATATAAAGTCGGTTGTCTACCATTTTTTCTTCCCCTTATTAAACATATTTATATAAAATAGATATAAATAATTTTATAATTTTTTAAGTGACCTTAGTATAACACAAACAAAACTAGACTGAAACACAGAATAGAGTATAAACTAATATTTGAATCAAATATAGATAAATGAGGCTAAATCGCTGAAAATAGTGAGATATATTAATAGACTATAGTCCATGCTATAAATATATTAATCTTAAGAATAAAAAATAATATTAAGTTGTTGCATTAATCAAAGTTGTTTTTGTCTTAAATGTCAGGCAATTTAAAAGTGGACTAAAATGTAAAGCGAGTGGTTTTGAGTATATTCAAATTATAACGGTTAGTGCTTTGTACGTAAGATTGTGAAATCGGTATTTCTATGATAAAATATTTAAAATGTTAAAAGATAATATTGCAGGTGAACAATGACAGATAAGAAAAAAAATATTAAAACAAAAAATGATGCTCAAATAGAAGAAACTCAGAGTGACGCTTGCTCGAGTGAAAAAGAGAATCTCATCCAAGTTTCAGAAAAAGAAGATGGAGAAGCGAGCAATTTATTGCAGAAATCAAAGGCTGAAAGTGTCGATCAAGTAGATAGTATTGCCAAAGAATCTGAAGAAGTTGAAGACGAAAGGCCCGTGGTAGAAGGAATTTTAGATTTAGCTGAAGGTGGATTCGGATTTTTGAGGTTCAATAATTTTCTAACCAGCGAAAAAGATGTCTACGTTGCACCTACACAGATCCGCAGGTTCAATCTCAAAACAGGGGATTTGATTAAGGGCATTTCAAGACATCCAAAACAAAATGAAAGATTTGGAGCACTTTTATATGTTCAGGAAGTTAATGGGGAGGAGCCAGCTGCTGCGAAAAAGAGGCCACAATTTGAAGAGTTGACACCGATTTTTCCAAATGAGAGACTGAGTCTTGAAAGCGGATCTCATGAACTTGCGACAAGGTTGATTGATTTGATTGCACCTATAGGCAAGGGACAAAGGGGTATGATTGCAGCACCTCCAAAGGCTGGTAAGACAACATTACTAAAGCAAATGGCACAGGCTATAGAGAGAAACTATCCTGATGTGGAGGTTATTGTGCTTCTTATCGGTGAAAGACCTGAAGAAGTAACAGATATGAAGAGATCGCTAAGGGGCGGCGAAGTGATTTTTTCGACATTTGATGAACTACCAGCCCACCATGTTAAGGTTGCAACAATGGTTTTAGAAAGAGCTAAAAGATTGGTAGAACATGGACGTGATGTAGTTGTTTTGTTAGATAGTATTACAAGACTTACAAGAGCAAACAACCTCGTGATCCCAAGCTCGGGTAGGACTCTATCTGGTGGACTTGACCCTGCGGCATTGCATTTTCCTAAACGATTTTTTGGGGCAGCTAGAAACATGGAGGAAGGCGGAAGCTTGACTATTTTGGCGACCGCACTTGTTGAAACCGGAAGCAGAATGGATGATATGATTTTTGAGGAGTTCAAGGGGACAGGTAATATGGAGCTGAGACTTGATCGTAAGCTTCAAGAAAAGCGAATTTTCCCTGCTATAGATTTGAATCAGTCCGGTACACGAAGGGAAGATCTCCTAATGAGTCCAGAGGAACTGGAAGCTATATGGATTATGAGAAAGGCTTTGAATGCACCAGGCACCAAGGATGTTACGGAATCAATCATAGATAGTCTTGCACATACGAAGAATAACGCATCCTTCGTACAGGCTGTTAAAATGATATTTGAGTAGTTTGAATTAAATAATGTTAATAATATGGATTTAGATAGAATATTTATGAAGGACGCGTGTCCAACTTCAATAGGCGGTCAGGCTGTGATGGAGGGCATAATGATGCGTGGATCCAGGAAGATTGCGCTTGCCGTCCGCACAGGTGATAATACAATACGTCTCAAAACAAAATATGGGCCACGGCGAAGTAGATTTACTAAAATTCCGCTTGTCCGCGGTGTTATCGCTTTCTGGCAGTCAATGGTTGAAGGCACGAAGACACTTATGGATTCAGCTACAATTTTAGAGGAAGCTGGACTTGTAGAAGAGGAAGGCGAAGGTACTTTTACCGACCGATTGGAAGATAAACTCAGAAATAAATTCGGAGATAAGAAAGCATGGACAATTATGATTTACTTGTCAGCATTTTTTGCCATTATCTTCAGCGTTTGTGTGTTTGTACTGCTTCCCACATGGGTGGTTGGGATTTTTGACAGTTTTATTAAAAGTGAAGTTTGGTTAAGTTTCACTGAAGGTATTTTTAGATTAATCTTATTCCTAGCATACATAGTTGCAATCAGTAGACTCGATGAGATTAAAAGAGTTTTTCAATATCACGGAGCAGAACATAAGACTATTCACTGTTTTGAAAAGGGCTGTTCGCTGACAGCAGAAAATGCGCAGAGTTTCTACAGGCTACATCCTAGATGTGGTACAAGTTTTTTGATATTTGTAATGATAATTACGCTTCTGGTATTTCCTTTGCTAGGGTGGCCTTCAATATGGGAACGTATATTGAGCAGAATTATAATGATTCCTGTTATTGCGGGACTATCTTATGAAGTACTCAAATGGGCAGGGGCAAGTAACTCACTTATTGTAAAAATATTGAGCATTCCTGGAATCTATTTGCAGAAGATAACTACTAAGGAGCCTGATGAATCCATGCTTGAGGTTGCAATTGTAGCTATGAAGGCTGTTTTGCCAGAAGAAGATGATACACCTCTATTCAACGGGATTGTAGATAACGAGGGGCAGATACTCTCTTACACTGCAAAACTTGATAATGAATTTAACGAGAGCGAAAAATTAGACATAAAGGGGGAATAGAGCGATGACGATGCCTGTGAAAGAACTTTTGATGCTAGGTGAAAAACGTCTTGCTAATGCAGGGATTTCAAATGCCAAAGGGGAGAGTAGAGATTTATACTGCTATAGATTCGGCCTTAATCAGAGACAGTTTCTGATGGAATGGCAAAAAACTAGAGAGTTTGAAGACTGCGAATCTTATCTCGAACTTCTTGATAGAAGGGCTGAGAAAGAACCTCTTCAATATATAACTGGAATTCAGAACTTTTACGGATATGATATTCATGTTGAGCCGGGAGTTTTGATACCAAGGCTTGATTCGGAGACTGTGGTTGAGAAGGCAGTTGAACTCATAAAGAATCGACGTTACAAAACAGTTTTAGATCTCTGCTGTGGTAGTGGCGCTTTGGGCATTGCGATTGCTAAGGAATGCCACGGTGTAAGGGTGACAATGAGCGACGAGTCCGAAGATGCCGTGCGTATTTCAAAATCAAATGTAGAGAAATTAGGGCTTTCAAAAGCGTGCAAGATTGTAAGAGGCAATTTATTTGAGCCTTTTAATAAGCTCTTTGGGAAACAGAAGTTTGATTTAATCATTTCAAACCCACCCTATATTCCGACTGATGTCATTACAACTCTTGATAAGGAAGTTAAGAATTATGAACCACTTTCCGCGCTCGACGGCGGTGAGACTGGACTCGATTATTACAACAAAATAATTGCTTCGGCGGGAGATTATATGAGAAAGAATGGAGCATTAGTTTTTGAAATAGGGCATGATCAGGCAGATGACGTTTCAAATCTTTTAAGTGATACTGGATTTAAAAATATAACTGTATTTAAGGACCTTGCGGGCAAAGATCGTACTGTTATAGGAGACTTTTAATTTTATCTTATAATTTCTCTCACAAATGTATTGACTCTCATAAATTTTGGGTGTAGAATATTGAAGATTTAGGAAGAAATAAGTGAAAGGAGTTTCATATGAAAACCTTGCTTAAGAACGCAAAAGTGTTTGATAATAAAGGTAAAGGGCAGTTTATCAAAAAGGACCTTCTTGTCGACTCTGATAAAGTGATTGTTGACTTTAACAAAGAACAGAGTAGTTGCCTCTATGATAGAGTTTTTGATTTTAAAAATAAATATATTATTCCCGGTTTTGTAGATGTACATGTACATTTGAGAGAACCGGGTTTTTTTTATAAAGAATCGATACGGACGGGAACCCTTGCAGGTGCACACGGCGGATATACGACCATTTGCTCAATGCCAAATCTTAATCCTCCTCCAGGTAATCTTAAAAATCTAGAGACCCAACTTGAAATAATAGATGAAGATGCGGTTATCAATGTTATACCATATGGAACTATAACAAAGACGGGAAATGGCAGATCGGAATTAGCCGATATGGCTTCTACAGCCCCATATGTGATAGGCTTTAGCGATGACGGCAGAGGCGTACAAACTGGAGAGCTTATGGAAGAAGCTATGCTTATCGCTAAGGATTTAAACAAGCCGATTGTAGCACACTGTGAGGATGAATCCCTACTCGAAGGAGGCTATATTCATAAGGGTGAATATGCAAAGATGCATTCTTACAGAGGGATATCTTCTGAAAGCGAGTGGGCCCAAGTTGCCAGAGACGTTGAGCTTGCCGCCAAGACGGGATGCAAATATCATGTTTGCCATATTTCCACAAAGGAAACGGTTGATATTATTAGACAGGCTAAAAAATCAGGTGTCGATGTGAGCTGTGAAACAGCACCTCATTATCTTATACTTACGGACATGGATTTGCATGATGAAGGAAGATTCAAAATGAATCCTCCTATTAGAAGTGCAGAGGATAGGGAGGCTCTAATAGAGGGCATAAAAGACGGCACTATCGACATGATTGCAACCGACCACGCACCCCATTCTTTCGAAGAAAAATCAAAAGGACTTGAAAAAAGCGCATTTGGCATAGTGGGGCTTGAGACATCTTTTGCACTTTTAAATACACATTTGGTTAGACCGAGAATAATAACTCCTGAAGAACTGATAAAACTCATGTCGATAAATCCTAGAGAAAGATTTAGCCTTTCTGGACCTAAGAGTTTGGTAGAAGGCACTGAGATTTGCGATATATCTGTCCTTGACCCGACCAAAAACTGGACAATCAATTCAAACGAATTTATGAGCAAAGGGCGAGCAACTCCATTTGATGGCACGGAAGTAGTTGGCAAGGCTGTTGCAACCTTCGTTGGTGGAATATTAAAATTTTTAGAGGTGTAATTCTAGAATGAGAGAAGAGTATTTTGTTGTAAAAGAAAACTGCATGGTGGCCGATCGGACTTATAAAATGGATTTGGCCGGTGATGCTTCTGGATTCAGCAAACCCGGGCAGTTTGTAAATATAACGGTAGATGGATTTTTCCTGAGACGTCCAATTTCTGTTGCAAGGGTTAGCGAAAACGGCATTAGCCTGTACTACAAAATAGTCGGTGGAGGCACTTTACGACTGTCTGAGCTTCAGAGCGGAGACAAACTAAATGTTTTGCTACCTCTTGGGAACGGCTTTGATCTTGACAAAACAGGCGGTAGAGAAGTGTTATTAATTGGTGGAGGCGTTGGTGTACCACCTATGATGGGTTGCTATGAGGAAGCTTTGAGAATTGGAATGAGACCTAGGGTGATACTAGGATTTAATAAGTCAAGTGAAGTATTTGGTGTTGATGAATTTGAGAAGATTGCATCGAAGCACGGAGTTAAGCCTACTATCCACATTGCAACCGTTGATGGTAGTTTGGGGACGAAGGGTACTGTGATTGATACAATCAAAGAAATTGTGGATGAAGAAAAATTCGATATAGAGAAATCATACATATTTGCCTGCGGACCTAAGGCTATGCTTAAGGCTTTATCGCAGCTTCCAGCAAAGGGTCAGTACAGCCTTGAAGAGAGAATGGCCTGTGGTTTTGGAGCGTGTATGGGATGCACATGCAGCACTCGAAGTGGTGGAAAACGCATATGTAAGGATGGTCCTGTTTTTTTGAAAGAGGAAATAATATGGTAGCAAGAGGAATAGACATAAGCACATCTTTGGGCAATTTAATTCTCGATAATCCGGTAATCCCCGCAAGTGGAACCTTCGGATTTGGAGAAGAATTTAGAGAGCTGTATGACCTAAACATTTTGGGCTCTATTAGTTTTAAGGGAACCACCTGTGAGCCTAGGCAGGGCAACCCACTTCCTAGAATTGCAGAAACTCCAATGGGGTTAATAAATTCTGTTGGGCTTCAAAATCCGGGTGTTGAACATGTCATCAAGGAAGAATTACCAAGGCTGTTTGAAACATATAGAAAACCTGTAATTGCAAATATAAGTGGATTTTCGATAGATGAGTATGTTCGTCTGGCTGAATCATTTGAGAAGGTTGACCAGGTGGGGATAATAGAAGTAAATATTAGCTGCCCAAACGTTCATAACGGAGGGATGGCTTACGGCGTATGCCCCGAGAGTGCAGCGGAGGTCACAAGGGCTGTAAAAAGTGTTTCATCAAAACCGATTTACATCAAGCTCTCTCCAAATGTTACGGATATCGTTGAAATTGCAAAAGCTTGTGAAGATTCAGGAGCGGATGGTCTATCACTTATAAACACAATTATGGGAATGAGGATTGACATTAACCGAAGAAAGCCAGTAATTGCAAATAAAATTGGTGGATTCTCGGGACCTGCGATATTTCCGGTTGCACTGAGGATGGTATATCAAGTTTACGAAGCTTGCAAAATTCCTGTGATTGGCATGGGTGGGATCTCTTCCGCGAGGGATGTTCTCGAAATGATGATGGCTGGAGCGTCTGCTGTGCAGGTTGGTGCGTATAATCTAGTAAATCCATGGGCATGTAAAGAAATAATTGAGAATTTGCCTGTTTTGTGCGACGAGCTTGGGATAAAGGATATAAAATCAATCATCGGAGCAGCGCACTGAGTTTAAGATAATAGGAAGTGACTACGAGAACTTGGAAATAAATCGAATCATTGTGAGGAGATTTGCATAGAATTATTAAAAGGAGGAATTATGCAGAGGGACGTAATTATAGCACTGGATTTTTCAAATCGTAAAGATGCTCTAGATTTTTTAGACTTATTTGAAAATGAAGCGAGGAAACCGTTTGTAAAGGTAGGAATGGAGCTTTTTTATCGTGAAGGACCGGATATTGTCAGAGAAATTAAAGCTAGAGGGCACAAAATATTTCTGGATCTCAAATTACACGATATTCCAAACACTGTCGAACATGCAATGTTAAATTTGGCATCTCTCGGAGTGGATATGGTAAATGTTCACGCTCAGGGTACAATTGAGATGATGAGGGCTGCCAAAAGGGGTCTTGATGCAGGCTTTGAAAAATATATTTGTGATTGCGAATGTTCTGATAATGAAAAACAAAGCAGGCCAGTTTTAATTGCGGTAACTCAGCTCACGTCAACAAGTGAGCAGGATATGAAAAGAGATCTTTTAATTGAGAAATCTATGGCAGAAACTGTTTTGCATTATGGAGGAAATGCGAAAAAAGCAGGTCTTGATGGTGTTATCTGCTCTCCTCATGAAGCAGAGATTATACACAAGAAATGCGGACAAACTTTCTTGACGGTGACACCGGGGATTAGATTTGAGGGTGCGAAGAAAGATGATCAGGTCAGGATTACAACACCTGAGAAGGCAAAGGAAATAGGCTGTGACTTCATTGTTGTTGGAAGACCGATAACTAAGTCTGAAGATCCAGTTAAGTCATATAAAAAATGTCTTTTAGATTTCGGAATTAAACTTGATGAGGATTCTTTACAATCTTCTCAAATCGCAAAAAGTTCTAAAAACATTGAGAGCGTAAGAGAGTCATTAGAAGATATTTCTAGGAAAGTGGCTAAGGGTTTGCTTGAGATTAAAGCGGTATTCTTGCGACCCGAAGAGCCTTTTACATGGGCATCGGGCATAAAAAGTCCGATATACTGTGATAATCGGTTGATTTTGACAGCTCCAAGTGTGAGAGAAATTGTAGAAGATGCACTTGCACAGAAAATAGAAAAAGAATTTCCGGACTGCGAAGTGCTGATGGGAACGGCTACTGCCGGTATTGCACATGCTGCAATAGTAGGAGAAATCCTGGACCTACCAATGGGGTATGTAAGGGGGTCAGCAAAAGACCATGGAAGAACCAATAGAATTGAAGGTAGACTTGAAAAGGGCGCAAAAGTAGTCGTTATTGAAGATTTAATTTCAACCGGAGGATCTTCCATAGAAACTGTTGAAGCACTTAGAGATGCTGGTGCAGATGTACTTGGTGTAATGAGTATTTTTACATATAAGATGAAAAAGAGTATGGAAAGATTTGTAGAATCAAAAGTTAAAGCTGTAAGCCTTGCAGATCTTGACAGTCTTGTTGAGGTAGCAGTAAAAGATAACTATATAAATGAGAATGATGCGGCTAAGATTCTTAGGTTCAGAGACAATCCGTCCGATGAATCGTGGATGAAATAATGATCCAATAGGTGATTTGGATAAATTCGAAAATAAATTAAAATTTTATATATGAAAAAGGAGACGGAATATGAAGGAAATCAAAAATTTAATTAACATTACGGATCTAACAACGGAAGAAATTGACTATTTAGTTAGGGTAGCCAATGATATTGTTGAAAATCATTCATTCTACGATGAGATATGCAGGCACAAGAAACTTGCTACTCTCTTCTTTGAACCTAGCACAAGAACAAGGCTTAGCTTTGAGGCTGCAATGCTAGAACTGGGAGGCAGTGTTCTTGGATTTTCGTCTGCAAATTCAAGTTCAGCAGCAAAGGGTGAAAGCGTGAGTGATACCATAAGAACTGTGGGATGCTATGTAGACATTATTGCCATGAGGCATCCTAAGGAAGGTGCTCCTGTAGTTGGAGCTCAGAGAACTACAGTTCCGATAATAAATGCCGGAGATGGCGGACACTTCCATCCAACTCAGACTTTAACTGATATATTGACGATAAGCAGGAAGAAGGGCAGATTGGATAATATGACTATTGGCCTTTGCGGAGACCTAAAATTTGGCAGAACTGTACATTCCCTTATCGAGGCAATGATGAGGTATGAGAATGTGAAATTTATTTTGATTTCACCCGAAGAGTTAAGAATCCCGGATTATATGAAGGAGAAAATGGATAAAGCAGGTGTGAGCTGGTCGGAAACATCAGACATCGAAAAAGCCATACCGGAGCTGGATATTTTGTATATGACGCGCGTGCAGAAAGAGAGATTTTTTAACGAAGCTGATTATATTAGACTAAAAGATAGCTATATCTTGAATCTTGAGAAACTCGAAAAGGCCAAGAAAGACCTAACGATAATGCATCCACTACCAAGGGTTAATGAAATTTCTGTTGAGGTTGATGATGATCCTAGAGCATGCTACTTCTTCCAGGCTCTTTGTGGAAAGCATATAAGAATGGCATTGATACTCTTCCTCTTAGGTATCGAAAGGGAAGGCTTTGGGAAATAGGTTAAATATTAGTTGTCAATACACTTGGAAAATGAGTATAAATACAGAGAATATACAAGGAGAAAGAATATGAATATAGATGGCGTAAATACAGGCATTGTTTTGGATCACATCACTGCAGGAAAGAGCATGGAGATTTATGAACTCTTGAAACTTGATAAACTAGCTTGCACCGTAGCGGTTATTCAGCATGTAGACAGCACAAAATACGGCAAAAAAGACATCATAAAAATCGATGAAGATATTCCTCTTGACATAGAGGTTCTAGGATATTTAAACAGCAATATAACAGTCAATAAGGTTAAAAACGGAAAGCTGGTTGAGAAAGTACATCTTAAACTTCCAGAAACACTTACAGATGTTATAAGATGCAAGAATCCAAGGTGTATAACGTCGGTTGAACAGGAAATCACTCAAAAATTCAAACTTGTTGATCCGGGAAAAAAGACATATAGATGTGTATACTGTGATGCGGAGTATAGCGGGGAAAAATTATAAGTTTCTTCGTTTATGAGTTATGTTTTGCGCTATTTGAGTGTGGGCCGGCAACAAATGATTTTTTCTCTAAAGGAAGAGATAATTAATTAAAATATTGTTTTGGTAGATGAATTGTGCCGCTTTAGATGTGCCGAGCTGCTCGATAATGAGATTCGAATTCTCCGGTGAACTTAGGGCTACAATCGGAACCAGAGCTGCGAAAATCAAGAGTATTATTATTCCACCACGAACAAGGCCAAAGCAGAAACCGCCTAATCCATCGAGGAATCCGATTGCTCCTCCGCGATATTTTTTCGACATAATCAGGGTTATAAAGCCACAAAACATTTTTGCAGCAAGCACTATAAATAGAAAGGCTATAATGCCCATCAATAAATCTGTGACCTTATCTGCTACTGATTGACCTAGGGCTTCAGCAATGGAATCTACAGGTTTTTTGAGAAAGGATAAATAATCATCAGTTTGACCAAATATTTCTGAAATCTTTGCAAGTAAACTTCCTTCTTTGAGCGTCGAAAAATCAAATAATTCAGGAAAACCAAGGAGACCTCCATCGAGGTCTCTTTCTTTTAGACTGGTGCTACTTTTAAGAAATAGAATCTCGTTGATTTTTTCATCTATGTCAGTGTTTTCGATTATCCAAATTTTTACTGGCTCGCTAAGTAAGAGCCCTCCTATCGAGCATACAGTCCAGCTGAGCATACTTACTAGTGATATGACCATGCCCTTCCTAAGGGCCAAGAAGGCGGAAGTCAGCAAAATGCAGATTAAAATAATATCTATTACCATATGTGTTTCCTCTAAAAATCTTTTTAAAAATTTATAATTCAATGTATGAGAAATATAAATTGTAGTTTTTCTAATAAGTAAGAGTAATAATATCATATTTAGGTGGCAATATCTATAATTCAGATAAAATGCATTTTATTATGTGCAAAAATCTTGAAACATGTATACAAGATGTGTTAAAATTTAAAAGCATATGAATTACGAAGAAAATTCTTTTTTTATGAGAGAGGCTTTAAAGGAAGCTGATAAGGCTGCATTAATTGGAGAAGTTCCAGTTGGAGCCGTTGTTGTTAGAGATGGAGTTATTATCGGCAGGGGATATAACAAGACCGAGACTAAAGCTCTTGCAACAAGTCATGCAGAGATGGAAGCTATAGCGCAAGCGGCTGAATTCCTTGGAAATTGGAGACTGACCGGTTGCTCTATTTATGTTAGCCTTGAGCCGTGTGTCATGTGCGTTGGAGCAATTGTTTTGTCGCGATTAGACAACTTGTATTTTGCTGCAAGCGATCCTAAATTTGGAGGATGCGGAAGTATTTTTGATATACCAACGGAGAGAAGACTTAATCACAGAGTTAACGTAGTTGGTGGGATTTTGGCAGAGGAGAGTGCCGAAAAACTTAAGACCTTTTTTCGTGAACTAAGAAATCAAAGGAATATTAATCATAAGAAGGAAAAAAATAATTAAACCGGAGGCGGAAAGAATGAGGAAATTTAGCGTAAGTATTTGTCTTGTATTGATGATTTTGTTTAGCGGATGTCTGGTAGCTTTTGCTGCAGATGATAGCTTGGAAATTTTAAATACGTACCCGGTGGATGGGCAAAAGAACACAACTGTCGAAAACTTGAGCGTTAAACTTAATTTTAACCAAAGTGTAAGCAAGAAATCAAACAGAGATGCTAACAGCAAAGCCTTTATGATAAAAGGGGATGACGGCAAGAAGGTCCCTATCAGGGTGATGTATAATCCTAAAGATGTAAAACAGGTGATGGTCATTGCTGACAATCATGACGGCAGCAGCAAAATCAAGCAGGACAGCAAGTATACGCTATATGTTTCAAAGGATTTGGTCAGCGATAAGGGTGCAAAGCTTGGGCATGACGTTGAAATTAAATTCACTACCATGAATCAAAAGAGAAATACTATGATTTATATGGCTATGATGGTAGTCATGTTTGGCGGAATGTTCTATTTCACCTCTAGGAGTGCTAGGAAGGAAAGAGAAGCTGCATCCGATGATAAGGAAATCAAGGTAAATCCATATAAAGAGGCGAAGAGAACTGGAAAGTCTGTTGAAGAAATTGTAGCAAAACAGGAAAAAGAGAAGGCTAAAAGAGCGGAAAAAGCTGAGAAGGCAAGGGCGAAAAGAGAAGCTGAAGAAGCTAGGCTAGCTGAAATGTATGGTGAAGAAGAGGAACTTCCACCTGGACATTTTAAAGTGAATGCTCCAAGACCGATAAGCGTTGCAGGAGGAAAGACTGTTTCTGGACGTAAGGCTTTGGCAGAGTCCAGAAGAGAGCAAGAAGAACGCTGGGAAAAACAGGCTAAGAAGAGAAATAAAAAATGAAGACAATAACGCTGGCCTCATATGGTAAAGTCAATATTTCGCTTGATGTTGGCGAAGTAATGGCCAACGGATATCACTTTGTGGATATGATAATGTGCCAGATTTTGTTGCACGATATCGTACAGATATCAATTTTTCAAAATGATGAAGCGAGCAATGTGGATGCACATGTCCGAAGTGGAAATATAGCAATGCCTCAAATTGAAATAAGTGCTAATTGGCCCTTTGTGCCATGTGATGAAAGAAATATATGCCATGGAGCCGTTGTTAGATTCTTAGAGAAGTTTATTAAAACCGACAGATTAAAGGGTAAATACCACAAAATACCATATCGAGTTGAGATTGTACTTAAAAAAAGGGTGCCGGTTGGAGCAGGGCTAGGTGGTGGAAGCGGAAATGCTGCAGCGGTGATACATGGTTTAAATGCACTACTTGGTACACATTTTTCTATGAGAGAGCTTATGAAGCTTGGAGCAGAACTAGGAGCAGACGTTCCTTTCGCGGTTATGAATCAGGCGAAGAGTTGCAAGTCGGTACCGTCCTATCTAAGAAATGACAAATTGGCTTGTGTATGTGCAAGGGCTACTGGAATAGGAACAGAATTGTCGCCGGTGAAAATGCCTCCAAGAGACGTTATACTTGTAAAGCCACCATTTAGTGTATCTACAAGGGATGTATATAAGGGGATAGATTCCTGTGTGATTGAAAAACGTCCAAATAATGACGAGCTTGTATCTATTCTTGAAGAGTTGGCGCAGATTGACTTAGGAACCGAAGCCGATATACATGACAAAACAATTTTAACAGGACATACAAAACTAGGCAAAAAATTGATAAATCACAAACTCGGGATAGATAAAAAAAGTGATGAGTTGTGGGATGAAGCCTATGAACAGATGATAAATGTGCTTGAGAATTACACTGTTCAAAATTCGAAGTTTTTGCAGAGATTGAAGCAGAAGCTAGAAGGCGCTAGGGAGACAAGGCATACGATGATGTCAGGCAGCGGACCAACAATTTTTGCAATACTTAATGATGCAAATAGGAAAAAAATATATTATCTCAAAAATAAACTGAAATTTAAGGGTAACGATGTCATAGTGACTGAGATATTAGATGGCCGATCAAGTGGGATTGCGAAAAAGAAAAAAAGAGGATTATAGAAATGATAATTAACGATAGCAGTGACAGCAACGGTTATAGATCGCTGAGAGAATCGGTATACAGTAAAATAAAGAAGAAAATTCTCGTTGGTGAAATGAAGCCAGGAACTCGAATTGTTGAAGTTACACTTGCTGAAAGCCTTGGTGTAAGCAGGACTCCTGTCAGAGAAGCAATTAGACAACTCGAAAAAGAAGGCATGGTTACAGTGGTTGAGCCTAGGCGAGGCTCCTATGTTTCGGATATTTCTGTTAGAGACATGGTCGACATACTGGAAGTCAGGGGCGAACTTGAGGCACTTGCGGCATCACTTGCATCTTTAAGGGCAACAGAAGAAGAAATTCAAGAGATGGGAAAAATTTCTGGGATGTATAGAGAAGCAATATATGAGAATCATACAGAAAATATTATCAAATATGACGAATTGTTTCACAAAAAAATTGTAGCTGCCAGCAGGAATAAATCTCTGATAGTGGTAAGCGAAACTATACAAGATATGGCCCTTCGTTTCAGGTATTTATATTACGATGATTTTTCAAGATATGAGAATATGCCTTCAGAACACAGGCATATATTAGAAGCTATCAGATCTAAGGATGGAGAAAAAGCGAAGGATGTGGCATTACATCATGTAGCTGATTTAAAGGACTTTGTTATTAGTGAAGGAGAGCACGGATTTAAAAAAGTATGATTGAGTTGCTGTTTTGATATAATAATTTAGTTTCTAATAATTCAATAAATTTATCAGAAAAATTAAAAGGTAGTTCCCAGATTTAGAGAACTACCTTTTTCTATGAGCAGATGTTTAATTATTTGACAAATTATTTTTCAATTTTATAGATTTAAGATTAATCTATATCATTTTTGTCGGATAGTATTACAGCCAATTCAATTTGCTTTCCGTCTCTTTCTACTGTAATATTAACTTTCTGACCTACTTTGTATCCATTGATTTCTTTAATGAAGGTTTGGCTATCTTTAATTCTTTTTCCTTCAAGAGCAACAATTCTGTCGCCCTCTCTAATGCCAGAAGCCTTTGCATTCTGTGTTAAAATCTTAGCCACATATACACCTGGTTTTGGAAGCCCCATCTCCCTTGCCATGGATTCATCAAGGACATTGGAAATCATTATTCCAACTCTTGGTTGAGGTGGAAGCTTACCATTTTTTATCATAGAATCAATGATTGGCTTTGCCTTATCAATAGGTATCGCAAATCCTATTCCTTCGATGTTGTTACCGGATGATTTTGCAACAACTATACCGATGAGGTTTCCGTAGTTGTCAAACAAACCACCTCCTGAATTCCCCGGATTTATGGAAGCATCGGTCTGAAGTAATTCCATTTCTTTACCATCTATAGTAATCCTTCTATTTAGAGAACTAACTATACCTGCCGTTGCTGTACCTCCAAGTTGGCCGAGTGGGTTGCCGATTGCAACTACGAACTGACCCATCTGCAATTTGCTGCTTTCACCAGTTTCTGCAGGCCTTAATCCAGATGCATTTATCTTTAATATAGCAAGATCTGTTTCAGGATCACGCCCTATGAGTTTTGCGCTATAAGCTTTACCATTTTTCAGAGAAACTGTTATTTTTTGAGCACCATCAATTACATGATTATTTGTAACAATATAGCCGTTTTTGTTAATAATGACGCCACTGCCTGCTCCTTGTTTAACAAAATTATTGAGCCACCCATCTCTTGCGACCGATTCAGTACGTATCTCTACCACTGAAGGCGAGTTTTTTGCTATTATTTCTTCGGCTGAAATAGCACTTTTACTGCTTTTAGCTATTGAATAAGTTGTCGGTGTAACACTTTCATTTCCAAAGTCCGCATAGTTGAGTTTTGGGATAAGTACTCCATTTATGAGTGAGGTCAACAATGCTGTTAAGACCATAGCTATTATAAGCCATATTGTGAATGCTCGTTTTGATATATATTTTCTTTCGTTTGAATCTGAAGTTTTGCCGCTATATAGGCTATCAGAATCATCGAAGTAATCAGAATCTGAAGTATCTGAATCTATTTCCGTAAAATCTACATCATGATATTCAGAATCGTCGTAGTATTCATCTTGATAGTCATCAAAATCCCTCATATTTTACCTCCCTAATATTTTATCTCCATATGATGTAGAATTTTACCATGAGATTTATTAATAATCAAGTCATGAAGATAGCAAGAATGAGAGAATAGATGAGGCGTATAATCTTCTCGAATTTCTAGTCTTTTTTGCCATTTTGTGGTACAATATGTAACTGGTGAGTTGTAATTAATTTCAGAAAAATCTAGGGAGGATATTTTTGCTATGGAAAGTCGGGAACTGGTCATACCGGTTATTCTGATTATAATATTTTTGATTTTTTCAGCTTTTTTCTCTGCCACGGAGACCGCATTTACTTCTCTTAATCGAGTAAGACTGAAAAATAGAGCTAATGACGGAGATAAGAGAGCTAAACTGGCCCTTGAGTTATCTCTTGACTACAACAAACTGCTCTCTACGATATTGATTGGGAACAATATTGTAAATATTGCATTGACGGCAACAGCAACTCTACTTTTTATTAAGTTGTATGGATCTTTTGGACCTACGGTTTCGACAATTGCTACTACTATTATAGTTCTAATTTTTGGCGAAATTTCTCCCAAAAATTTAGCAAAAGAGGCTCCAGAAAAGTTTTCTATGTTTGCAGCACCTGCAACCAGATTCTTTATGATATTATTTGCACCTTTGAATTGGATTTTTGGCAAGTGGAAGGTATTTCTGTCAAAACTTTTCAAAATATCTTCGGAAGATGGGATAACAGAAGAGGAGATATTAACTATGGTTGAAGAGGCAGAAACAGAGGGCAGAATTGAGGCAGATCAGAGCGAGCTGATTCAAAATGCTATTGAATTTAATGATCTTGAAGCATGGGATGTAATTACTCCAAGAGTGGATATAGTCGCAATAGACGTAGAATCGACCAAGAAAGAAACGGCAAAAATATTCGCGGAAACTGGTTTTTCAAGAGTGCCAGTGTATGATGGTGATCTTGATAGAATTTTAGGTATTCTTAACCAGAAGGATTTTCACAATTATGTAGATGGCTCAAAGGAAACAATATCGGACTATATCAAACCAGTAATATACGTTGCAGGTTCAATGAAAGCAGCAGTTTTGCTCAAGCGTCTTCAGGTTAATAAGTCTCATATGGCAATAATCGTTGATGAATATGGCGGTACTGCGGGACTTGTGACAATGGAAGATATTATTGAGGAGCTGATTGGAGATATTTATGATGAATACGACGAGGTTGAATCATCGGATATAACTCAACTTCAGGATGGAAGTTATCGTGTAATGTGCAACGCAAACGTTGAAAAAATGTTTGATTATTTTGGCGAGGAACCTGAGATTGATGTAAATACTGTCAATGGATGGGTTGTTCTTATGCTTGATAAATTGCCGAAATCAGGGGATACATTTGCTTATGAAACTGAGGAGAAACTTTTTAAAGGAAAGGTAACAAAGGCAGATGATAAAAAAGCGATTGAAATTAATTTGAAGGTAGAAAATAAGACTGAGGATGAGTAAGGGTCATATCGCGAGAAAAACCCCCGGCAATATATATTATATTTTGTTTGTATAAGGAGAAATGAATGGGAATTCTAGGAAAGATTTTTGCCGATTTTAATGAACGTGAAGTTAAAAAACTTGCTAAGATTGCAGATCAAGTGATGGAGCTTGAGGATGAAATGCAGGCTTTATCAGATGAGGAGTTAAAAGATAAAACAAGAGAGTTTAAGGATAGGCTGAAAAACGGAGAAACTCTCGATGACATTTTGGTTGAGGCCTTTGCAGTTTGTAGAGAGGGTGCTAATAGAAGTCTAGGAATGAAGCACTTCAGAGTACAGGTTATTGGTGGTCTTGCACTGCATCAGGGTAGAATTGCCGAAATGAAAACTGGTGAAGGTAAAACCCTTGTCGCTACATTAGCTGCATATCTGAATGCACTTGAAGGCAAAGGCGTTCATGTTATTACCGTCAACGATTATCTTGCCAAGCGTGACGCTGAATGGATGGGCAAATTATATAATTTTTTAGGTCTTTCCGTAGGATGTGTGATACACGGCATAGAGCCTGAGGATAGAAAAAAAGCATATTTGGCTGATATAACATATGGAACTAACAACGAATTCGGTTTTGATTATCTCCGAGATAATATGGTAATTTACAGGGAGGATATGGTTCAAAGAGAACTAAATTATGCAATCATAGACGAGGTTGACTCCATTCTAATAGACGAAGCAAGGACACCTTTGATTATTTCAGGCCAGGGTGATGAATCAAGCGAGATGTATATGAGAGCTGATGATTTTGTGAAGGGTCTCAAAAAAGATGACGATTATACGCTTGAAGAGAAAGATAAACAGGTGTCACTAACGGATGAAGGTGTAGTGAAAGCTGAAAACTATTTTGGAATCGACAACTTTGGTGACCCTGAAAATATGGAAATAAACCACCACGTTCTGCAGGCTCTGAAAGCATATACAATTATGGAAAGAGATGTCGATTACATCGTAAAGGATGGAGAGGTCGTAATAGTAGACGAGTTTACCGGTCGTTTGATGTTTGGAAGGCGATTCAGCAATGGTTTGCATCAAGCAATTGAGGCCAAGGAAAGAGTTAGTGTGCAAAGTGAGTCAAAAACTCTTGCGACTATAACACTCCAAAATTACTTTAGAACTTATCAGAAGCTAGCTGGGATGACAGGCACAGCTAAGACTGAGGAAGACGAGTTTAGGGAAATTTATAATATGGATGTTGTAACAATTCCGACAAATAAGCCTATTATGAGAGATGACCTTGACGATTCTGTCTATAGCACTGAGCCCGCTAAATTCAAGGCTATTGCAAATCGTGTTGCAGAGATAAACTCTACAGGACAGCCTGTGCTTGTCGGTACAATTTCAATTGAAAAATCAGAACTATTAAGTAAACTTTTAAACAAAAGAGGAATCAAGCATAACGTTCTTAATGCTAAGCAGCATGAGCGAGAAGCAGAAATTATCGCAGAAGCCGGCCGAGAAGGCACTGTTACAATTGCGACTAACATGGCTGGTAGGGGAACAGATATTTTGCTTGGTGGTAATCCAGAATTCGAAGCTAAAAAAGCCATGAAAAAGGAAGGATATACTGACGAAGTCATTTCATTTGCCACAGGCTTCACCAAAACAGATAATGCTGAACTTAACGATGCAAGGGAAAAGTTCAATGATTATCTCAATAAGTTCAAAATAGAAAGGGAGCCAGAGCACCAGAGAGTGGTTGACTTAGGAGGCCTTGTTATAATCGGAACAGAAAGGCACGAATCAAGACGTATTGACAATCAGCTTAGAGGTCGTGCTGGACGTCAAGGTGACCCAGGCCAAACACAGTTCTTTATTTCCCTTGAAGACGAATTGATGCGTCTTTTCGGTGGTGAAAGGATGCAAGCAATCGTAGATCGAGTAGGCTTGAATGATGAGGCCATTGAAGCTAAAATGCTGTCCAGATCAATTGAAGGTGCACAAAAGAAGGTAGAGACCAAAAACTTTGGCATAAGAAAATACGTCCTGCAATACGACAATGTTATGAATAAGCAGAGACAAATCATATATGATCAGAGGCGTAGAGTTCTTTTTGATGAGGAGATGAAAGATGCTATACTGGATATGGCACACGAATTAATTGATGAGATAGTAACTCCAATAACGCTGGAATCTAAATTCCCTGAGGAGTGGGATCTTGAAACTCTTGAAAAAAACTTGATGCGCATTACTGATGCATTTCAAGGTGCTGTCAACTTCACTTCAGATCAAATCGACGAACTTGATGCTGATGGACTCAAAGAATATCTCTATAATGAATTTGATAGGATATACAATGAGAAGGAAGAGGAAATCGGCTCAGAAAAGATGCGTGCTGTAGAACGGATGATTTTGCTTAGAGTCGTAGACAACATGTGGATGGACCATATAGATGCTATGGATCAACTGAGGACCGGAATAGGGCTAAGAGGTATAGGACAACAGGATCCGGCAGCGGCATACTCACATGAGGGATTTGATATGTTCGAACAGATGATTGCCGAGATTCGAGAGCAAACTGTTAAATTCTGTTGCAATGTAAGTTTGCAGACAGAGTCGGAGAGACGTTCGGCTATTAGAGAAAGTCATGAAGTGAAGCAGGAATATACTGACGAAGAACTTGAAAGTGAAGATGCGCCAAAACAGATGCCAATCAGAAGAGATGCTCCTAAAATAGGAAGAAATGATCCTTGCCCATGTGGATCTGGCAAGAAATATAAAAATTGTCATGGAAGAAATAGTTAATATCTATTTTAATAAGATATTTGATTTCAAAAGACATTTAAAAATTTAGAATAAGATTTTTAAAGAGAAGGGGTGCTTGGCACCCCTTAAGGTTTAAATATATGGTGTAAATAAGGAGATTTGATGAATTCAGTTGATTTGGTTCAATTAGATGATATAAAGCAGGAGATTCCTAAACTCTCAGATAAAATTCAAGAAGTAAATCAATTTTTGAAACCTGCTGAAGCAAGAGCACGTATCAGAGAACTTGAAAATGAGACAATCAGAGAGGGCTTTTGGGATAATCAAGAAAAGGCTCAAAAAGTTCTTAAAGAAAAAAAGTTGCTAGAAGATAAGGTTTCTGAATATGAGAAAGCCAAATCTGAACTTGAGGACCTGCCTGAATTGATTGAGATGACAGTTGAACTTGGAGAGGAAGACGCAGTTGCATCTATAATCGAAAGTTACAATAAAATAAATGAAGTTATAGAAAAACTTACCATTGAGACACTTCTTGATGGGGAATATGATTCCAATAATGCTATTTTGTCGATACATGCAGGCACAGGCGGAGTGGATGCAATGGATTGGGCTTCTATGCTTTTGAGGATGTATCTTAGATGGGCTGAGGATAATGGATTTAGCACAACTATTGTGGATTATCAGGACGATACGGAAGCTGGAATTAAGAGTGCAACTGTTATAGTTGAGGGTGAAAATGCATATGGGTATCTCAAGAACGAAAAGGGTACACATAGGCTTGTTAGAATTTCTCCGTTTAATGCTGCAGGCAAGAGACAGACGAGTTTTGCAGCGGTTATAGTTATGCCAGAGATTGATAACGATATTGATATTGAAATTTCGCCAGACGACATAAGAGTGGATACTTTCAGGAGTAGTGGTGCTGGGGGACAACATGTAAATAAGACGGATTCAGCGATTAGAATTACTCATATCCCGACTAATATAGTGGTATCATGTCAGAACGAGAGGAGTCAACACCAAAATAGAGATATGGCAATGAGAATTTTAAAATCTAGACTTGCAGAACTTGCACATGAACAACACAAAGAAGATATGAAGGAATTACAAGGTGATTTTAATCTTATAACATGGGGAAGCCAGATTAGGTCATATGTTTTTCAACCGTATACTATGGTTAAAGACCATCGAACAGGTGCTGAAGTAGGAAATATATCCAAGGTCATGGATGGGGATATAAACTATTTTATCAGAGAAAAACTAAAGCAAAAGGAGGCATAATAGGATGAGAGATATATTAGATATTCTTGCCAAAGAATTCGACCTTGATGAGGCTCAGATAGAAAAAACGATAAACCTAATAGATGAAGGCAATACCATCCCATTTATTGCAAGATATAGAAAAGAAGTAACTGGAGGACTTTCAGACACTGTACTGAGAGACCTCGATGAGAGGCTTAAATATCTTCGAAACCTTGAAGATAGAAAAAATGAGGTATTAAGGCTGATTGAGGAGCAGGGCAAACTCACAGATGAGCTCAAAAAAGAAATCGAAGATGCAGAGGTTCTTCAAAGGGTTGAGGACTTATACAAGCCTTATAAAAAGAAAAAAGCAACGAGGGCATCAAAGGCAAGAGAAAGAGGGCTGGAACCTTTAGCTGATAGAATCAAGACTCAGAGTTGTGAGGATAGCAATCTAGAGTATATAGCTCTATCTTTTGTCGATCCTGAAAAAGACGTTGTGACATGGGAGGATGCTGTCCAAGGGGCTTGCGATATAATTGCTGAGGAAATTTCAGAAGATGCTGATTTGATTGAAAAACTTAGAGAAATGACATACGAGACAGGTGTTTTGTGCACTGAGGCAACAAATCCTGAAGAAAAATCAGTATATGATATGTATTATGATCGTTCTGAAAGGGTTGAGGAGATACCTAATCATAGGATTCTTGCAATAAATCGCGGGGAGAAGGAAAAGAAACTCAAAGTCAAGATTCAAATGGATGAGGAACAGGTTGAATTTGAGATAGGAAAATCTTATATCAATGACAATGCCAATATTTATACCGATCTTATTAAATCGATTATTAAGGATAGCTATAAGAGACTTATTGCGCCGTCGTTAGAGAGAGAAACAAGAAATGTATTGACAGAAAGAGCTGAGTTAGATGCCGTTAAAGTTTTTGCTAAAAATACAGAGAATCTTTTGATGGCTGCACCTGTTAGGGGCAAAAAAATAATAAGCATAGATCCTGGGTATAGGACCGGTTGCAAGGTAGCTGTACTTGGGAAGACCGGGAAACTGCTCGCTTATACGACAATATATCCAACGAAGCCGAAAAGTGATGTCGCAGGCACTGAAAGGATTCTTAAAAAGCTAATAGATAAATTTGGCATAGATATTATCGTAATAGGTAATGGAACAGCTTCGAGAGAAACAGAGGAAGTGGTTGCGGCATTTCTTAGCAAAAATGATTATGATATTCAGTACACGATTGTAAATGAAGCAGGAGCATCTGTTTATTCGGCATCCAAACTTGCAGCGGAAGAATATCCTGATCTTGATGTTACAACAAGGGGTGCTATGTCACTGGGAAGACGTCTTCAGGATCCTCTTGCAGAACTTGTAAAAATTGATCCTAAGCATATTGGAGTTGGACAGTATCAACATGACATCAACCAGAGTCTACTGGATGGGGCTCTTTTGAATGTTGTGGAGGACTGTGTTAACAGGGTCGGTGTTGATTTGAATACTGCATCGCCATCGCTACTTTCATATATTGCAGGTATCAATATGGGCATTGCCAAGAACATTGTAGCTCAGAGGGAAGAAGAGGGTGTTTTTAAGAATAGAAGGGAACTTCTTAAAGTCAAAAAACTTGGAGCTAAAACATTTGAACAGTGTGCGGGATTCATGAGGATCTCAGGTGGCGATGAGCCTCTTGACGAAACTTCAGTTCACCCTGAAAGTTATGCTGCATGCGATAAATTGTTGGAAATTCTGAAGATTGACAAGGACACTCTAGCTAGAGGCGGTGTGCAGGGAATCGAAGGTATGATTCTAGGTTTAACGGGAGCAAAAACCATGGATAAGGCAGTTGAGAAACTATCGCCTGAACTTGGAATTGGTGAGATGACTTTGACAGATATAATTTCCGAACTAAAGAAGCCTGCAAGGGACCCTCGTGATAGCGCTCCACCTGTCATTTTTAGAAAGGACGTTACGGCTTTTGAGGATTTAAAAGAAGGTATGGTCCTTGAAGGAACGATTAGAAACGTCGTTGACTTCGGGGCTTTCGTAGATATTGGTGTTAAGCAGGATGGGCTTGTACACGTGTCGGAGCTTTCGGATCATTTTGTAAAAAATCCTCTGGAAGTTGTTTCAGTTGGAGACAATGTCAAGGTAAAAATAATTGAAATAGACCGTGAGAAAAATAATATTGCACTCTCAATGAAGGGTCTTAATAAGCTTGCAATAAGTAGCGACTCAAGAACTAGGGGTAGGAAGAAGAAAAAAGATGAGAGGCGAGGAAATCGCAATCAAAATACGACTCCTGTGAGACAAGAAGTTACAAAAGATGGTGCAAGATTGAAAAGTCTAAAAGATTTGCAAAAAGCTATGAGAAGAGGATAGGCATAATGAATAAAACAACTTTTTTGTTCGATTTTGATGGTACTTTGGCGGATACGAATAAGACGGTAATCAATTCGTGGCACCAAACCTTTAAATATGTGAATGGTGTACCAGGAGACGAAGAGTGGATAATAAGCACGTTTGGAGAGCCACTTTGGATTTCCATGGAAAAAGCTTTTCCAGGCATGAATATTGATGAACTAATAGGAGTATATCGTTCATATCAGGAAAAGCATTTCAAGGAGGAAACAAAGCCATTTCCAGGCATGGTCGATGTGATTAAAAAACTGAAAACAGCCGGCAAAAAGATTGGGATTATAACATCTAGACTCAGAAATACTACAGAAGATGGCTTAGAATCCTTTGGTATCATGGATTGCGTTGATGCGATGGTTTGTGCAGGAGATACAAGTGCACATAAGCCGAATCCTGAGCCTGTTGTGCTTGGACTGAAAAAACTTGGATCCAATCCTTCCGAAGCTGTTATGATTGGTGATTCAAACTTTGATATTATATGTGCTAATAGAGCGGGTGTCACATCTGCCCTGGTTGATTGGGCAATAGCTGCTAAGGTTCCAATAGATGATGGAAATTCAGCTCCAGGGCAGAATGAGGAGGAACTGCCTGATGTTTTAATTAAAACGCCGTTCGAAATCCTGAATTTGGGATAATTTTGTGGTGAGAAAAATGACAAATGTTTTTTATGGCAGAGAAAATCTTAATAAAGAAGAGTTCATATATACGCGGATTTTTGAGGGAAATAAAAGAAGCATTGTTATTGTTCCAGATCAATATGGACTGGAAGCCGAGAAGGCAGCTTTAAAATATGCAAGCTTATATAGGCATGATAAATCGAAAAAGAATTCGCCGCAGAATATGCTTTTTCCCCAAACATCGCTGATTAACGTTGAAATAAAAACTTTTTCGAGGCTGATGCATGATGTGTTTAATGAACTTGGTGGTCTAAACACAATTTATGTTGATCGAGTCGGTAGGGAAATTATTTTGTCGAAGGTGCTTCGAGAAATTGATTACAAAAGAATGAACGTCTTTGCCAATCAGATAAGGAAACCTGGGTTTGCAAAGGTGATAGGCGACTTTATATCACAAGTTAAGTTAGAAAATCTCACCCCTAAAGATATTGCAAATATGGCGGAGATTTCGAAAGATGAAATAGAACTGCATGGGAAACTTGCAGATCTAGCCGTGATATTTGAAGCGTATGAAGATGCGCTTAGGGGAACTTTCAGTGATAATGAGGATAGATATAACGGTTTTATCAACAAAATAGAGGAATCTGAATATCTGTCGTCGGTAGATTTCTGGTTTTATGGATTTGATAGTTTCACGGGGAAGGCATATAAGATTATTGAGGGGCTAGCCAACAAAGTTAAGAATTCAAAGGATGGCTCTACTCTTAATTTTGTGATTAGTTATGACGGTGGACATAGGGAACATTTATTTAAAGCTGGAGAGATTATAATATCGAGGTTAAAACGGATGCAGGGGATTGATTCAACTCGAGATATTCGCATATCCCCGATAGGCGATGAGTTTAGAATACAAAAGGCTGAAGACTTAAATCACCTTGAAGAAAATCTCTATAAACTTAGCCCCGAGCATTTTAACGGTGATAGGGAGAATATTAGGATAATAAAAGCGCAGAATGCTTATTACGAAGCTGAAGCATGTGCAGCGCATATAAGAAAGCTTCTCAGGGAGAGAAATTTCAGGAAGAGGGATATTGCGATATTGTGCAATGATGGCGATAGTAGAATTTCAACATTGAAGCGCATTTTGCAAGACTATGATATTGAACTTTTTGTTGATTCCAGAAAGCCTATATCCAAAGAACCATTTGTAAGATATCTAACCTCAGCATTTGATGTGATTAAGAAAAAATATTCCACATACTATGTGATGAATTTTATCAAAAATCCATTTTCGACTATATTTCATGAGGATTTGGCTGTCGAAAAACTTGATACCTATGCTCGAAGACATAAAATACAGGGGACTATGTGGAAAAATGAATTCACATATTTTGACTACTCTATGCACAGGAATCAACAAAATAACAAAGATTCCATAGATAACGAAAAACGTGAATTTCTTGCAGAAATAAATAGTCTCAGGGAGAGCGCGATAGAACCTTTGAGAAAGCTTGAAAACATCGTGAATCTCAGCAGGAAAAATCAAGAGTCAGTTAGAGACTTTGCCGGCAGGTATTTTGTTTATCTCAAGGAAATTGCTATCTTAAATAATCTGGAAAATAACGTATTGTGGAAGTCAATTATATCTACCCTAGATCAAATTGTAGAACTGATTGGTGACGAAAAGTTTGAACTCGATGTATTCCGTGAAGCATTTTTTACTGGTCTTGAAGCAGTAACCGTAGGCAATACACCACCGTCTACTGACGATCTTATTGTGGGTTCAACTCAGAGAACAAGGACAGGACCAATCAAGGCACTTGTTGTGTTAGGGATGAATGAAGGATTGATACCTAGGCAAAGTGAGGAAGAGAAACTGATAACACGATATGAATTGTCACTTGTAGAAAAACAAATTGGCGATTCCCAAGATCATGTTTCTCAATTTGCTGCATTAGTCGCAAAGTCAGAAAATTTGGACAGAGAAGAAAGGCTAGCTATTTATAGAAATTTCTCTAAACCTACAGAGGACATCTGGATAAGCTTTATATCTAATAATTTACAAGGTGAAGAGCAATTACCTTCGGAACTTATTGATGATTTTAATAAAATGTTTGGTGAAAAAACCGATGATAAATCTGGAAACACAAGCATTGTTGAGAAGGCAGCCGTATCTAAGCATGATTATCTTGTTGAGAGCCCCCAAGGTACTTTGACAAATTTGGCAAGATTCTATTCCTTAAATGAAGCACAAAATATTACGCCCGAACTTGCTGCAGGCGAAGCTTGGATGGAAGAATTCACAAATCATAGACTAAATAATGATTTGAATATTAATTTGGGCTCATTGGATATGCTCAAGAATGTTAGGGATTTCAAATATGTCGAAGTGCCATTATCGCGAGACTTAACCACGAGGCTTTATTCATCTGATAGATACAAAAATGAAAATGAGAGCTTAGAAGAGTTTAACTCAGATAAAATAGGCAAAACAGTTGATGCCTCGCTAAGGCTATCACCATCTAAATTAGAACAGTTTAGCCATTGCCCGTACAAATATTTTGTTAATTTCGGTATCAAGCCAACTAGCAGTGAGCCAATAGAGTATAAGAGCACAGACATTGGGACCTTTATGCACGATGTTATGGAAAAATTTTGCCTTTGGGCTGATGACGGTGACAAATGGGCGACTCTGAAGACAGAAGAAGTTAATGAAAAGGTCGACGAACTTGTTGACTCGTTTTCTGATGAAAATCTTAGCATTTTATTTCCTCAGAATGGACAGGAAAGATATATAACTGAACGAGTAAGAAATATTGTTAGAAGAGCAACCGAAAAAATCGCTAAATTTCGAAAGGCTGGAAAGGTAGATTGCTGCGAGTATGAGAAAGGCTTCGAATACAAAATATACGGGCCAGGCAAAAAGCTTGCTGCTACAATTAATGGTTTTGTGGATAGAATTGACTATCTGAATGTAAATGAGGAAGAGGTCTTTACAATAATAGACTACAAAACTGGAAAGAAAAGCTTTAAGGGTAAGTACGTTGAGAGCGGATACGATCTTCAACTCTTCATATATGTGGCTGCAATTGAGGCCGAAGCAGATGAGAAAAACAGCAATTTCAACAACTTGAAAGGCATGGGCGCGTTTTATATAAACTTGAATGACGAAAATAGGAATAATAGCGACGCTGAATTCAAAATGAATGGGGCTGTTGTTGAAAAAATTGGCCATATGATAGGCGAGGACTATGCCAAGCTCATTTCAAATGCAAGAGACAAAACATATCCTGCAGAGAGCATGAGCCAAGAAGATTTTGAGAAGTACAAAAATGATGTTGTAAAAATTGTAGAAGAGCTCTGCAATTCTATAATGGCTGGAGACATTGCAATAAGACCGCTGAAACTAGATTCGACAGCCGATGCTTGTAAATACTGTGACTTTGTGGATATATGCAGGTATAGCAGTTATTACAAAAAGGTTGTGGTAGGATAGATATTGTTAGTTGTTGCATATTTAACCGTTTCTGATTAAGGTGCAATCTTGACAATGCTGGGCGTAACCCTTAAAATGTAAAAGAAGGTGCTTCCGTAGCTCAGTTGGTAGAGCAGCTCATTCGTAACGAGCAGGTCGCTGGTTCAAGCCCGGTCGGGAGCTCCATTTTTATCTTTTAATTTAAAATGCATGTGATATTTTGAAAGCAATTAATTAGGAGGATAAATATGAGTAATATTCCTACGCCGCATATTACAGCCGGAAAAGATGACTTTGCCGATACTGTGTTGATGCCTGGGGATCCGCTAAGAGCTAAATTTATAGCAGATACCTTTCTTGAGGACGCTGTTCTTGTAAATAACGTCAGAGGTGTAAACGGGCATACGGGATTTTATAAGGGTAAGAGAGTTTCAGTTATGGCTTCTGGAATGGGAATGCCATCAATGGGTATATATTCGCACGAGCTATTTAATTTCTATGATGTCAAGAATATTATCAGAATAGGATCTGCGGGTGGCATCGGAGAGAATGTGAAACTCAGGGACATTGTTCTTGGCTCAGGTGCTTGTACCAATTCAAACTATGCAAATCAGTATGGCATACCAGGGACATTTGCTCCGATTGCAAGCTTTGACCTTTTGAAAAAAGCAGAAGCGAAGGCAATAGAGATGGGGATAGACGTTCACGTTGGCAATGTATATTCGTCTGATACTTTTTATGATGCAGGTCGTCCTTTAGGGCAATGGAGAGAGATGGGCGTTTTGGCTGTCGAGATGGAAGCAGCGGCACTGTATATGGAGGCGGCCAGAGCAGGTAAGAATGCTCTCTGTATTTGCACCATATCAGATAATCCTTTTACAGGAGAAGGGTGTTCAGCTGAAGAAAGACAGAATACATTCACTCAAATGATGGAAATTGCTCTTGAAATCGCTTAGAATTAGATTCATCTAAGTGTTTGGTTGATTATTTTATATGAAGTAATGTGGATTCCACCATTTCTTAAAAGGGGTGAGAGTCCATTTTTGCTATTTGTCTATCGAGGTCTATTGAGTCAGATAAAGAGGGGAATACATGAATAGTCCAGATAAACCGATTATAATACTCGCTTCTGCATCGCCTAGAAGGATTGAAATTTTAAGAAACCACGGCATTGAACCTATCGTAATGCCATCAAATGCGGAAGAAATTCTGCCGGCTAATCTTGCTATAAATAATCTGCCTGAAGATGAGCAGGAGTTGGTTGATAGGAAGTCAGTAGAGTATTTGGCTGAGCTTAAGGTCATGAATGTGGCAGATTCAATAATTTCTAAAAGCGATGAATTTGAACAAACACAGATTATTATTATCGGGGCAGACACAATGGTCTTCAAGGGGGAGAAATTAGGCAAACCCAGAGATAAGGATGATGCCTACAGAATGATAGATTTGATCCAGGGCGACAGTCATAAGGTAATCACAGGAGTTGCGATTCTTGAACTTGGTTTAAACGAAGACTCTAAAAAATTTGAAATAAAAAGTAAAGATGTTTTTTTCTGTGAAACGATAGTTAATTGCTCCAAGATGTCTGAAGAGGAAATAGAAGAATACATAAATATGGATGAACTGTACGACAAAGCAGGTGCCTATGCCATACAAGGTTATTTCCAGAAATACATTCAAGGTTTCGAAGGAGATTACGAAAATGTAATGGGTTTGCCATATTTTATGATTGAGGAAAAATTGGTAGGATGCCGTAACTAATTTTAGGTCATTGTTTTAGAAATGCTTTGTGCGTTAATTACTTTCGACTAGAAGGACAGGTGAAAGAATGAATAACAAAAAATACGATGGTGTATTATATCCAACAAGGGATGTTTCAGATATTAAGGAGATGCTGCGTGCGTCCTCACGCACACATAGAGACAGAGCAGCATATCTTGTTAAAGATATTCCTGGGACAGAATTTCGACCAATAACTTTTGGGCAACTGAGAGAAGACGTAGATGCTCTTGGAACGAAGTTTCTTGATATGGGGTTAAAAGGTAAAAAAATTGCAATTATTGGGAATGCTAGATATAATTGGCTTTTGACGTATTTTGCAGTTATCTGCGGAGTTGGAGTTATTGTTCCACTGGACAGAAATCTTCCGGCTAACGAAATTGTCAATCTCATAAAAAGGGCCAAGATATCAGCAATAGTGTTTGACAAGGGTGCACAAAAAAGACTTATTGATTTGATTGACGGAGATAGTCTTGGAATTGAATATTTTATTTCTATGAGTGCAGAGCAAAATCAGCAAACCGAAAATAATACAATTTATTCTGTTAACCAACTTGTGAATGACGGAAAAACACTTGTGAGAGATGGAGAGCGAGAATATGTTGATATGGATATAAATCCAGATAATATGTCTGTTCTTCTTTTTACATCAGGTACTACTGGCGTATCGAAGGGCGTAATGCTTTCTCATAAGAATCTACTTGGGAATGTAATCAATATGTCGAAATTTGTATCAGTTCCAGACGATCAAATTGTTTTGTCGATACTTCCTGTTCATCATGTATACGAAATGACATGTACATATCTTACCTGTTTATATCAAGGAGCTACGGTTGCGATTTCTGAAGGATTTAAATATATTCAAAAGAATTTATCTGAGTTGAATGCATCAATTATCTTGGCGGTACCGCTAATCTTTGAGAAGATGCATAGATCTATATTCAGAAAGGCTGAAGGAAGAGGTGAAGCGGAAAGACTTAGGAAGGCAATAGATCTTTCAAGAAAACTGGGACTCTATAAAAATAAAAAAGTTATTCGAAGAATGTTCAATCCGATACATCAGATGCTTGGAAACAACATTCATCTTTTGATTGCAGGTGGAGCAGCATCAGATCCAAAAATAATTGAAGATTTTGAAGCCATGGGGTTGCCAATGATACAAGGGTATGGAATGACAGAATGTTCTCCTATCATTGCAGTAAACCAGGATCGTTATAGCAAAGCAGATTCTGTAGGCAAACCTCTACCTAAGCACGAGGTACACATAGTTGAAGAAGATGAATTTGGTGTGGGAGAGATTATCGTCAGAGGTCCATCGGTGATGCTTGGATATTATGATGATGAAGAAGAGACAGAGAAGACTATAAAGAATGGATGGCTATACACTGGAGACTATGGATACTTCGATGATGAAGGTTTCCTTTATATAACAGGAAGAAAGAAAAATGTAATTGTAACAAAGGGCGGCAAAAACATTTTTCCTGAGGAGGTTGAGCAACTTATCCACGAAAACCAGCTGGTTGAAGAGGTTATGGTGCACGGAGTTGAAGATGAGAGAATAGGGAATGTGGCAATTACTGCGGATATTTATCCTAATTACGAATTGCTTGCAGAAACTCAAGGAGATCTTACCGAAAGCGAGGTTTACCATCTCTTTAAGGAGTATATGGATACAATAAATGGTATGATGCCGCCATATAAGCATATTAAAAGAATAAATATACGAAAAACACCATTTGAAAAGACAACATCGGGCAAGATAAAGAGGTATCAGGCAGGAGTCAACTCAAATAGTGGTGACGGAGAGTCGTTTGATTATGTTAAAACCAAGAAAAGAGCAGAAAATCACGCTCTTGAAAAAATCAGACAGATTCAAATAAACAATGATCCAATTGTGCGTTATAGAGATTCAAGACCTATAGTAAATCTAAAGGCTATGATTGAATCAAGTGTTGCTAAATATGGTGATAATGTCGCTCTAATGCAAAAATTTGACCCAACCCAGCCTTATGGTGAAGTAACCTATAAAAATATGATGGCACATGTCAATGGACTTGGAACAGCTCTAATCAATCGTGGACTTAAGGGTGAAAAGATTGCGGTTATTGGTGAAAACTGTTATCAATGGATGGTAACATTTTTGGCAGTGGCATCGGGTGCAGGCGTTATTGTGCCTATTGATAAATCACTCGATTCTGATCAAATTGAAGAAACTTTGAAAAAGGCCGATGTAAAGGCTTTAATAATCCAAGATAAATATATCGAGAAAATCTCAACAAAGAATGAACTCTGGGAGATTATAACTTTTGAGAAATATAATATGGAAGGTGATGAATTTTCAAAAGTCGTAAAAGAGGGGATGAATCAACTTGCCAAGGGAGATCGCCAATATATTGATGCTCGTATAGATTCATCGGATGCAGCTGTTTTGTTGCGTATTGATTCAGATTATGACAATACTTTCAAACTTGCAATTCTATCGCACGGCAATATCGTAGATAATTTGATGTCAGCACCAACAATTGTTAAGGTCAACCAATGGGATGTGTTCTTCTCAATATTACCACTTCATTTGGCGTATGAGATTACGTGTGGTTTCTTGATACCGCTATACAAAGGTGCGGCACTTGCATTCTGCGATAAACCTTTTGATCCAAATGAGATGAAGAATAATATGCAGGATGTTAAACCGACGGTAATAATTGCTATGCCTTCGATTATTGAAAATATGAGAAGGAGGCTCGTAAAAGAAGCTATAAGAAATAGCAATGAAGTGAAACTGAAACGATATATGTCTGCTAATAAGTATTTTAAGCGCGTTGGGCTAAGTCTTCCGAATAAATTTGAGACTGAAATGAAGCAATACTTTGGCGGCAATCTCAGACTAATTGTATCTGGTGGTGGAAATTTAAATGATGACTCGCTCGAATTTCTGCAAAATATGGGAATTTTAGCAATACAGGGATTTGGGGTTCCTGAATGTTCACCTATTATTGCCATAAATCCAGATGTTGAAAAAGATATAAAAAATAATTCTGTAGGGCATATTTTGCCAGGTTATAGTGTAGCTATAAGGGATAAAGACGAAGACGGAAATGGAGAAATTTGGGTCAGAAGTGATTCTGTAATGCAAGGATATTATAAAGATGACGAAGCTACGGTGAAAATCTTGATGTCTGGATGGTTTGATACAGGTTATATTGGGTTGCTCGATGTCGACGATTTCCTATATGTTAGGGGAAACGCACAAAACCTTATCAAAATTGGCGGTAGTGAAATCTATCCTGAGGAAATCGAAGCAAAAATTAATAGCTTACAGTGCATAAAGGAATCTATGATCTGGAATTCTGCATCGTATGTGGAAACTGAAAAAACTGAAAGGCAGGCTCAAGATTTAATTGAAAATCCTGCTGAAAAAGAAAGTAAATCCCATTTTGCAAATGCTAAGATTATTGCTACAGTCGTGCTAGATAGAAATGAAGTTGTTGAAATGATTGGCGATAATCCAACAAAAGAACAACTCCACGAACTTGTTTGGGATGGACTTGATAAAATAAATGAAGATATGCCTCATGCGGCCCGAATAAGGAAGATTATCATAAGAGAAAAATCGCTTGCTAGAAATTCGGCAAGACATATTATTAGAGATGGCAATGTCAACAAGGAGGAGGACTATTGAAAGAAAGATATCCAAAATTAGAAATAAATCTTTCGGCACTTAGGCACAATGTAGAAGAAGTCGTTGGCGCCTGTGGTGAACAGGGTGTATCAGTTACAGGGGTAATAAAGGGCGTGACTGGGCTACCTGAAGTTAGCAAAGTATTTGCAGAAGGGGGCGTTAAGATAATAGCTTCGTCAAGGCTGGAGCAGTTAAGAGATGCCAAAGAACACGGAATAGAAAAACCGCTAATGATGCTCAGAGTGCCTATGATGAGCGAGATTGAAGAGGTCGTTTCTCTCTGTGACTATAGCCTGAATAGTGAAATTGCTGTGCTTGAGGCATTAAATGAGGAGGCAGCAAAACAGTCAAAGAAGCATTCAGTTGTGTTGATGGTTGACCTTGGAGACTTGCGAGAAGGCTTTTGGAATAAAAATGAATTTGTGGAAACAGCGTTAAGAGTTGAAAATGAAATGGATTCGCTTTATCTTGCTGGCATAGGAACAAATGTTGGATGCTACGGCTCGATTCTTCCAACGGTAGAGAAACTTGAGGAACTAGTAGAACTCGCAAAGATTATTGAGACAAAGATCGGCAGGAAATTGGATATTGTCTCGGGTGGAGCGACATCGTCTTTTATGAGGATTATTGACAAAAACATTCCCAAAGATATCAATTCGCTGCGAATGGGAGAAGTTATCTTGCTCGCCCGTGATCTGTGGTTGTTTTATGGTTATAATGTAGATAATCTGAGAAAGGATGTATTCACATTAAAGGCGGAAGTTATAGAAGTTAAGTCCAAACCATCGCATCCTCAGGGGGAGATAGGCGTTGATGCATTTGGAAAAAAGCCTTTATATGTTGATAGAGGATTGAGAAATAGGGCTTTGATAGCAATTGGCAAAGTCGATTACGGCGATCCCTCGGAGCTGTTCCCAAAAGATGCCGGTATTGAAATAATGGGAGCTTCAAGTGACCACACTATTTTAGATGTTGAAGATTACCAAGGAAGTCTCAAGCCTGGCGACATTCTTGAGTTTGATATTAACTATGCTTCTTTGGTATATTTGACCAATTGCAAGAATGTGCGAATAGCGTTTTGTGAAGATTAAGTATATAAGAATGATATAACATTGACAAAATAATGGTTTTAGAATATACTAAGTGCCTAGAAACTGCCGTGGATGCTGTAAATGTTGACACGGTGGTTTTTGACAATTATTTATTTTAAGGAGAAATTGTAATGCCTGATGAAGTTTTGATGACCCAGGAGGGTTTTGATAAATTAGTTTCGGAAAGAGATGAACTGGTTGCAACCAAGAGGTCAGAAGTTTCAGAGAAATTAAAAGATGCAAGATCGTATGGAGATCTTTCGGAGAACGCGGAGTTTGATGCAGCAAAGGACGAACATCTTTGGGTCGAAACACGTATAAAGGAACTTGATGATCTGCTAAAAAATGCTAGAGTTGTAGACATGGATAAACTTGATGAAGATTCCGTATATGTTGGATTGTATGTAAAAGTTAAGGATATATTGACTGAAGAAAGTGAAATTTACTCCGTTCTTGGGGTAACAGAGTCAGATCCATTTAGCGAGCCGCCAAAGGTATCTTACGACTCGCCTATAGGCAAGGCTATGTTTGGTAAAAAAGTCGGAGAAATTTTTGAGTTTGAGACACCTGACGGTAAGATGCAATACGAGATAGAGAGCATTAGTAAGGTAATGCCCGATTAATTTATTGAGAGGTCAAAAATGGACGATTTAAAGAAAAAGAATGCAAATCAAAATGTAGCTCTAGATGACGCAGAAGAACTTTCTGAGGAGAAATTATCTGAACAAAGAGGAATAAGAAGAGATAAGCTTAGGAAGCTACAGGATGCCGGCAGAAATCCATTCTTGCACGAAAAATGGAATGTAACTGCTCACAGCATGGACATCAAGGATAACTTTGATGCCATGGAGGACGAAGAAGTTTCAATTGCTGGAAGACTTATGGCATTTCGTCATATGGGAAAGGCTTCTTTTATTGATATACAGGACAAGCAGGGTAGGATTCAGTGTTATGTACGTCAAGACGGTATAACTCCTGAAGAATACAGCTGGTTCAAGACATACGATATTGGTGATATCCTCGGAGTAGAAGGAACTGTATTTAAGACAAAACACGGCGAGATTTCTATAAGAGCTTCAAAGGCTGTTTTGTTAAGCAAATCAATCCAAGTTCTACCTAATAAATTCCATGGCCTTAAAGATCAGGATTTGAGATACAGACAGAGATATGTTGACCTTATAATGAATCCTGAGGTTCGAGATAACTTCAACAAAAGAGCTACGATAATCAAGGAATTTAGGCGTGTTCTTGAGGATGACTATGGATACCTTGAGGTGGACACTCCGATTCTTACCACAATAGCAGGTGGTGCAAATGCAAGACCATTCGAAACTCATCACAATACGCTTGACCTCAACATGAAGCTTAGAATTTCAAATGAGCTTTACTTAAAGAGACTCATTGTTGGGGGACTAGATCGAGTATATGAAATGGGCAAGATGTTCAGAAACGAAGGTATGGATAGAAACCACAATCCTGAGTTTACATCTATGGAATGCTATATGGCATACGGTGATATGGACAGCGTGATGGAAGTTACCGAGCAACTTGTATACCAGTCTGCTATGAAGGTCAATGGTACTCCAATTATCACATATCAAGGTAAAGAATTTGATGTTACTCCTCCTTGGCGTAGGCTGAATATGGCAGATGCAGTTAAAGAGATTACAGGAGTTGATTTCTCTAAGATTGAGGACGACGATGAAGCTAGAGAGGCGTGCATAAAGTACGGAATGGACGAGCACGAAATCAAGGATTACACACGCGGCAAGCTCATTGCGGAGATGTTTGAAGAATACTGCGAAGATGTTCCAGGGTATCTTGACGGACCAGTTTTTGTTGTAGGTCATCCGGTTGAAATATCTCCTCTTGCCAAGAGAGATCCTGAGGATCCTAGAATTACACGTAGATTTGAAGCTTATATAAACGGATGGGAAATAGCAAACGCATTTTCAGAGTTGAACGATCCTATTGATCAGTTTGAAAGATTTTCTGAGCAGCAGGCACAGCTTGATGCCGGTAGCGACGACGAAGCACATCCTATGGATATGGATTTTGTCAATGCTCTTGAGGTTGGACTCCCACCTACAGGCGGTCTAGGAGTAGGCGTTGATAGAGTAATAATGCTAATTACAGATTCACAAAGCATAAGAGACGTTATACTGTTCCCAACGATGAAGCCGATTGATATGCCTAAGAAGAGGGAGAGAAAAGAAATCAATCTCGCAAAGGTTAAGGTTGAACCGCTCTTTGAGGACATGGTTGATTTTGAGAAATTCTCAGAATGCGATTTCCGTGCCGTAAAAATTAAATCTTGCACGGCTGTTCCAAAGAGCAAGAAGCTTTTGAAATTTGTTTTGAACGACGGTAGCGGCAAAGACCGAGTTATTTTGAGCGGAATTCACTCGTATTATGAGCCTGAGGAGCTTGTTGGCAAAACTGCTTTTGCAATCACGAACCTACCACCTAGAAAGATGATGGGTGAGGAATCAAACGGCATGCTCTGTTCGATGATTTACGAGTATGAGGGTCAGGAAATGCTTGACTTCATAATTCTTGAAGATCAGATTCCTGCGGGTGCAAAGTTATATTAAAGTAATATGTTAAAGGCAAGGTTAATTTTAGCCTTGTCTTTTTTTAAAAAACGAAGCAAAGAAATTATGAAGAAAAGTACTAAATATTGGAGATTTACAGAGGGGTATAAAATGCAAATTAGTAAAAATAGTATGGTAAAAATCATATTAATAATTCTGGCGATTGCAATATTATTTTGTGCTACTTCATGTGGAAATGATAGCAAAAAAAGCAAAAAAGTTAATATCGAAATCACCGTAACAGAGGATGAACATTGGACAGAGACGTCGACACCCGCGATTGTGCAAGTAAAGGGTAAAAGCAAGACTGGCGAAAAGGTGAACTTCTATCATGCGATTAATTATGACAAAACTAAAAGCAAGATTAAACTCGATGAGGGGAAATATGAGGTGAACGCTATTACTCCCATAAATTCAGATGGGAGTCTTTATGAGGTATCTAAAGATTATGATCAAAGCGACAAAGAATGTGAAATTGAACTTGAATATGTAGCATCTAAGCATGTTCCCGATGAGCAGTTTGAGAAGGCAAAGGCTGAAATCGAGAAGGCCCTAAAAAAAGGAGATAAAAGTCTAGATGAGAAAACCGTAAAAAATATAAGGAAGAATTTAAAGACTGCCAAAAGCAATAGAGATAAACTGAAAAATGAGAAACAAAACTCTGAAAAGCTCAAACAGGAATCTATGGCAGCGTATAAGCAATTTATTGTTGCGGCAGAGAGTGGACCTGATGGTAGACCACTTGAAGGATATTATCTTATCGATTTTGCTGACAGAGGGGTTTATGATTTAGTTGCAAAATATGGAGACTGCGAGGCAGCGTATGTGCATAGAGTTTTTAGATATAATGGAAAAACGATCGAAGCTTTGGGAGATCTAGGCGGTGGCCATTCAGGATTCGCAAAAGGTAAGGACGGTAGACCGTATATTGTTTGGGGACACATGGGTGGCTATAATATTTCTAGAATTAATAAGGATTTAAGCGCCGAAGTGGTGTCAGATTATGCTCCGACAGATTCCGATAATATGCCAGAGGGAGCGGATGCCTTTTATGAAAAGTTTGATCAAGAAATGGAAAAACTGTTTGGTGGTAATGGTTTAGAGGTTTATTACAAGTATTACAAAGTAGATGATCTTTCGCCATTTAACTAAAGAAATTCAAGTTACTATCATTGCTAAATATTTTTTGTCAAATTAATCTTTATAAACTGAAAAATTAAAGCAAAATATACAAAAGTAATCGTGTATAGATTGACATACATATGCTAGCATGTTAGGATTAAGAAAAGAAAATATTACCATTACTAACTGGAGATTAGAACCAGTTTTAGAGGGGAAAGCGGTGAAAATCCGCTGCGGTCCCGCCACTGTGATTGACTTGTTATGAGTCATAAGTCAGGCTACCTCAGTAATGCTTCTACTTATTTGCGAGTGACAAGTAAGAGTAGATTAAGGATAGCGAATACGGGCTATGCGGAAGCATAGTCCTTTTTATTTTTAATAAAAAGCAAACTGCAAATGAAGGAGGAAATGATAATTAAAAGCAGTAAGATGAGGAAATATGAAAGGAGGTTTTCATTATGAAAACAAAAAAACAAAGTAGACTTATGGTGATATTCCTATCGTTTCTTATATGTATGTCTCTTATGCCGACGACAGCCTTTGCGGCACCGGGAGAGCTCGAGATTAATGAGGGAAACTTTCCCGATGCGAATTTTAGAAAGTATGTATCAGAGAAATGTGATACAGATAGTAATGGATCCTTGTCACAGAACGAACTTTATAAGGTTAGCAGTATTATAATCCCAAATGGTAATATTGCTACAATTAAAGGGGTGGAGCATTTTACAAATTTGAAAACTCTTTCTTTACCAGGAAATCAGCTGACCGCTGTGGATTTGAGCAAGAATCTGGCGCTAAAATCGCTGACTATTACAGACAATCAGTTAACTACTTTGGATGTAAGCAAGAATCAATTGTTGAAACTAATTCACTGTTCAGGTAACAATTTGACTGACTTAAATGTGACTAATAACCTAGAATTGGGAGTACTTGTTTGTTCAGGTAATAATTTGACTGCTTTGGATGTGAGTAAGAATCCGAAACTGGTGCAAATCAATTGTTCAGGTAACAAGTTGACTGCTTTGGATGTGAGTAAGAATCCGCAACTGATGTTAATGGATTGTTCCCATAATCAACTAACTAGTCTTGATATTACAGCGAATGAAGAAATAATAGAATTTAAAGGTAAAGATCAGAAATACGATATTGAAGTTGATGAAAGCACATTGACTTTTGACCTTAAATCGTTGCCGGAAGGTTTTGATAAATCAAAGGTGATTTCATGGACAGGCGGAACAGCCTCAGGAGACACTTTGAAGATTGATAGCGATAAGCCTTCACAGGTGATTTACACGTATCAGGCAAAGCCCAATAACAACCTCTCAGTTACATTAAATGTCACATATAAGGAAAAAGTCAACATAACCTTTGAGAGCAATGGGGGAACAGGTTCAATGCCTAAGGTTACTAAAAATGCTGGCGAAACATATACATTACCAGAATGTGGATTTACTGCACCTGAAAACCAAGAGTTTGACACTTGGGAAATAGATGGTAAGAAAGTAGCTCCAGGAACTGAAATCAAGGTTGAGAAAGACACTGTAGTGAAAGCCACCTGGAGAGACATAATGGTTGACATCAACTTTGAACCAGGTGAAGGATCCGGTAATATGGACCAGGAGACCGTTAAGAAAGGTAGCACTTTCAAACTACCTCCTAACAAGTTTGAGGCTCCAGAGAATAAGGAATTCAAGGGCTGGAAGATAGGTGATAAAGAATATGCACCGAATGCTGA
>JAQYRL010000010.1 GCA_028725765.1 Clostridiales bacterium | reverse complement strand
AAAAATCTTCCGCTTATAAAGAAATTTTTAAAAATATGACTTTTACTTATATATTGCTAATTAAAAAGAGTATAGGATTTATCTGGAAATAAGTCCTATACTCTTTTGCCTTTATGCTTTTATATTATTTATTTACCTTGGTTCTATTTATAAGCACAAGTGCAATACTTGCAACAGCTAAAGATAGTAGCGCTACAAGTATTCCGCTATCTCCTGTATTAGGTCCTTTTTGCCTTTCAGCATTCACCATGTTTTTATCCATAACGGTAACTTTTGCGATGGCAATTGCCTGATGCCCATCTTTATCTTTCACAGCATATTTGATTTCGTATTTTCCCGTTTTGTTGATATCAAAGTTGCCCTTATCTAATACAATGACTTGAGCATATAAATCTCCATCCTCAGTATCTGTTGCTGAAATAACAGGCTTTAGTAGTGTAAATGTCTTGTCCCCCTTGGTAACAGACATATCCTTCACTTTTAAAATTGGCAACCCTGTATATGTAGCATACAAATCCATATCCTCTCCGACCTTCGACTCTAAGTTGAAAGGTTTGCCATTCTTATCTAACCAATTAACAAATTCTTTATTGGCTAATGCTGGTGCCATGACAGGTTTAACTTTCGTATCTTTTTCAATGATCTGAGTATCTATCAGTTTTTTATCAGCATCGTAGAAATTTACAGTTACTGCTTTAGCAAATAGTGGCTTTGCAATTGTGTAACCGTAACCACGAGTTTTGTTAGTACTGGAAGCAGGTTCATAAGCTATGAAATAATCTTTCTGAACAGCTCCTTTCTTAATTCCCGGCTTTAAAATTCTACCTTTATCACTATTTATTCTTTTGCAGAACCATCCCTTGAAAATATAACCGTCTTTGATAGGTCCATCTGGTATATGCAATGTTGAATCCTTAGTTACTTGAGATTCCTTAATCTCCTTACTGCCATCTGCAAATACGTTCCCATCAGGATCGAAGGCTACAATCTGTTGAGCAAATGTCATCACACCTTTCTCATTCTTAGCAGGGTCTAGGTGATATACTTTGAATTCAAAAGACGGTGATTCGAATTCTTTATTACCCTCTCCTGGATACTCGCCAGCCATTAAATGATAATTATCTGGAAGTGTTTCCGTAATAAGTCGAACCTTAAGCTTATCACCTACATTATAATCGCCTATTGATATCCACCCGCTGTGATTAGTAACACCTGCATACTTTGCGTTTACAATTTTTTCTTCACCACCATTAACAGAAACTGCAAATTTCAAGTTCTCAAGTTTATATCCTGGAATTACCTTCTCTATATCAGTTTTGTTGTCAATAGTATGAAAATCACTTGTCTTATTTGCAAAATCCGCCTTTTCAACAAAGATTTCGAAAATAACAGATTCTAATTTGTCATTTCCATCTCCCTGCATAGGTGCATTATCGTTATCATCTGCATAAACAGCAGAAAAGTTTGGACTTAACAGAAATCCAACTGACAAAATTACAGCTAATAGACAAATGCCTATTTTGTTCTTCGTAAAACTCATTTTAATTCTCCCTTCTGAATTTTTTTAATTATACTCTGTATAATTATATCACCCCCCCCCCTTATTTTTCAATATCTTTTATGCTGTAGCAGTTAATAAGGTTAATGTTGTAATCACATAAATGTAAACACTATATAAAAAGACAATCGTTTATGATTGCCCTTTTATAAATATCTCATTTTTAAAATTTGCGATACACAACTGTTTTCGGTTAGCATCAAATAATATGCACATGCCCCGTCATTGCCTATCCCATGCTTATCCCATAAGATTTTCAGGATTTAGTCCCTCAAGTTCAGGAATTACAAACAATCCGTCTTTTCTGATCAGCACATCGTCAAAATAAATCTCTCCACCGCCATACTCAGGTCTCTGAATAAGGACGAGATCCCAGTGAACAGCTGATTTGTTGCCGTTGTAAGCATCATCGTAACACATACCCGGCGTCAAATGTATGCTACCAGCAATTTTCTCGTCAAAGAGCGTGTCCTTCATAGGATGTAAAACATAAGGGTTTACACCAATCGCGAACTCTCCGAAGTATCTTGCTCCTTCATCAGTATCAAGAAGCTGATTGATTCTTTCGTTATTGTTTGCCTCAGCCTTTACAATCTTTCCGTTTTCAACGTGGAAAACTATATTCTCATACGTAAAGCCCTGCTCCTCGCTCACGGTATTATAAGAAATCACACCATTCATTGAATCCTTAACAGGTGCGGAATAAACTTCTCCGTCAGGAATGTTGAGTCCGCCATCACATTTTACAGCTCCAATACCCTTGATGCTGAACGTCAAATCAGTTCCTGGTGCAACAAGTCTAACCTTGTCTGTTTTGTTCATCAAATCTACAAGCGGATCCATAGCCTTGCTCATCTTCTCATAATCCAGTGTGCAAACATTGAAGAAAAAGTCCTCAAAGGCTTCCTGGCTTGTTCCAGCAAGTTGAGCCATCGAAGCATTAGGATACCTCAAAACAACCCACTTTGTTTTGCTCACCCTGTAATCTATTACTGGATCAAGCATCTTGCTGTAAAGTGACATCTTATCGCCTGGCACATCGCTTGTTTCACTCGTATTATTGCCAGCACGAACCGCAATGTACGCATCCATCTGCTTCATCTCGTGGAGCTTGTAATCGTTCATTACAGATAACTGCTTCTCCTCGCATCCTAGCATAATTTCTCTATCCAAAACAGCATCGCGAACAGTGTAGTATGGGTAGCCCCCTGCTTTGTACACGTCCTTGATTAGCTGTCTGATGAGAGGCTTTGGTGAATCGCCTTCAAAGTCGATTAAAACCTTCTCACCCTTCTGCACCTTGCATGAATAATTCACTAATAAATTTGATAATTTTTCTATTCTTGGATCCATAGAAACCTCCTAAATATATTTTTCGATTCAACAAAATATTTTGCTGTTAAAGGTATCTTCTTTTCATCTCCATTATACCCTATATTTCCTTATTCAGACAATACATTCATTTAAGAGATATGGGATTTTACGCCGTCTCTTCTGTTGAATTTAGGCTAATTTTGTATTATCATAATAAAGGTAAAGAAAATCTCAGTCTGATTACCGTCATCTTGACTGCTTGATAATCATATTGAGTAATACCTTTGAATTTAAGATGTAATTTGTATTAGAATGATGGAGATGGAATTAAGGAAGGACTTTCCAAAGCGATTTGCCAAGTTAATATTCGGGCTTTTTTTATTTGCTGTGGCTGCATCATTAACGATACAGGCTAAGGTTGGATTCGCTCCTTGGGATGTCTTCCATGTTGGACTTGCTGGCAAACTTGGCTTTAGGATTGGACTTACAAATATAATAGTCGGTCTAGTTGTACTGGTTATCACAGCACTTTTGAAAGAAAAAATCGGGTTGGGTTCAATAACGAATATGTTCTTGGTCGGACTATTAATGGATTTGCTTCTCTACAACGGAGTAATCCCGCCTTCTCAAAGCCCCCTAACAGGATATATCATGCTGATTTCTGGCATAATAATTATGGGCTTTGCAAGTTATTTTTATATCTCTGCAGGATTTGGCTCAGGTCCACGCGATTCTCTTATGGTCGCTATAGCCAGGAACACAAAGTTGTCAATAGGTGTATCTCGTTTTATTTTAGAAGCATCGGTGACAGCAATCGGATATTTTCTTGGAGGTATGGTAGGACCCGGCACCCTTATATTTGTTATTCTCATAGGGCCATCCGTACATTATGTGTTTATGTTGTTTCATTATGCCCCTCATAGGATTAAACACGAAGGACTGAGTGAAACGTTGTCATATTTAATAAAAAAAGATAAATAAAAGGATGTGAAAATGGACAAAAGATATGCAGTTTTAATAGATGCAGACAATGTGTCAGAAAAATATATTGACATTATTTTAGAAGAAATCTCTAACTATGGAGCCGCTACTACCAGAAGAATTTACGGTGATTGGACGAAAACCGGGATGACCAAGTGGAAGAAATCTCTGCTGGAAAATTCAATTATTCCAGTTCAGCAGTACAACTATACCACAGGAAAAAACTCTACAGACTCGGCTATGATTATTGATGCAATGGATATTCTTTACTCAGGGAAAGTAGATGGCTTCTGCCTGGTTTCAAGTGACAGCGACTTTACGAGGCTTGCTGCGAGAATCAGAGAAGCTGGTCTTGATGTTGTCGGCATGGGAGAAACCAAAACACCTCCTGCATTTATAAGTGCTTGTACCGTTTACAGATATCTCGACCTACTTGCAGCTGAATCCTTTGAGGAGGAAGTTTCAAATAAGCCTGTAAGTAACGTCGTTTCAAAGGTTGGTCTTAAGAAGGTTAAGAAGGCCATGAAAAATATCGTGCAGGAAAACTCTGACGGTGACGGCTGGATGAACATAGGAGATCTTGGAAATAAACTACAGAAGCGTTTCCCGGATTTTGACGTACGTAACTACGGCTACAAAAAATTCTCACTTTTTGTCGAAAATTGCGGTCTTTTTGAGATAAAAAAAGAAGATCAAATCGGCGGTACGGGTGTAACTATCTATGCGAAAGAGAAAAAATAGATTACCTCACACTCTTGCGAAATAATCTATTTTCTTAAACATACAACTACAACCAAGTAACATTCTTAAATATAAACGGTTATAAAGATACCTATCTTTAGAATTGGCTGTTGAACATCTCCGAATAGAATCCTCCTTTTTCGAGGAGCTCTTTATGACTGCCTTGTTCAATTACATTTCCATCTTTCAGTACCAATATCAGGTCTGCATCAATAATCGTTGATAGGCGATGAGCTATGACAAAGCTGGTCTTCCCGTGCATGAGACGGTCCATTGCCTTCTGAATTCTGATTTCCGTTCTCGTATCCACAGAACTTGTAGCCTCATCCAAAATAAGTATCGAGCTATCCGCAAGCATTGCTCTTGCTATTGTTAAAAGTTGCTTTTGACCCTGAGAAATGTTATCAGCTTCCTCATTGATTACAGTGTTGTAACCGTCTGGCAGTGTTCTAATAAAATAGTCGACCTGCGCAGCCTTAGCCGCTGCAAAGACTTCTTCATCTGTCGCTTCAAGCCTGCCATACCTTATGTTTTCCATGATTGTTCCCGTAAACAGCCATGTATCCTGCAAAACAATGGTAAATTCATCTCTTAGATCTTCCTTTGAAAAGTCTGTAATATTATGCCCGTCTATCGAAATCAAGCCCGAATTTAATTCATAGAAGCCCATTAGAAGTTTAACGATGGTTGTCTTGCCTGCTCCTGTAGGACCTACTATGGCAACTTTTTCTCCTGCTCCGATTGATGCGCTGAAATCTTGTATTACTATTTTGTCTCTATCATAACCGAATCTTACATCAGTAAATTCGACTTCGCCCTTAATATCATCTACAGGCACACCTGGCTTGGTCCTATGATGAATTATCTCGTCTTCCTCCAGTAGTCCAAAAATGCGTTCAGAAGCCGCTGCAGTAAGCTGCAATTCATTCATGATGGTTCCAATTTCGGCAATCGGCTGTGTAAATCGTCTTACGTATTGAAGGAAAGCCTGCAAGCCTCCGACGGTCAAGCTACCACTGCTTGCAAAGAAGACACCAACCACACAAATAATCACATATCCAATGTTGGAAATTATATGCATTATCGGCATCATAAGACCTGAAATAAACTCAGCCTTCCAGCTCGTCTTTCTCAGTTTATCATTTGTTTCGTTAAATTCATCAATGCGCTTAGATTCCTGATTGTATAACTTTATTATATTATGTCCAGTAAAATCTTCTTCTATTATGCCGTTGAGCTCACCAAGGAATTTTTGTTGATTTCTAAAGTATCCCTGTGAACGTTTAATTATAGCAGATACAATGATACCAACTAACGGAACAATAACCAGAGCAATCAGTGTCATTCGAAAACTTATGGTTATCATCATAGCAAGAACCCCGATCACTGTGACAGTTGCAGAAACTCCATCCGAAATCGTCTGACTAAGCGTTGTATTGATAACATCCACATCGTTTGTTATCCTCGACAGCACATCGCCTTTTTTCTGCTCGTTAAAATAACTAAGCGGTAAGTTATGAATCTTCTCAATTAACCTATTTCTGATATCATAACTCACCTTGGTAGCAACCTTTGCTGTCAAACTCTTTTCAATTATTCCAATCGCCCATGATGATATGTATAGGGTGAACATCACAAGAAGTATCTTGGCAATCAATGTGAAATCTATAGGTCTGCCACTTCCTCTTGTTACTGCAAGGAATCCTCTGACCATTTCATTTGTCGCCTTTGCCATCACCATTGGCCCAGCTACATTAAGCAGAGTAGATACAGTCGCCAAAACAAAAATTAAAACTAAGGATAATCTATGCCCCCTTAGAACCTCTAAGAGTTTTTTCATGCTTACCACAAAGTTTGTGGATTTCTTGGTAAATGACTTGCCCATCTCAGACTTTGATGGAGTATTTCGTCTACTCATAGACTTCACCCCCTTTGACAGCTTTCTCGTTTATGCCTTTATTCCCTAGCATATCTCTGCCATCTGTATCAGAAAATCGCTGTGACTGAGCAATTTCGCGATAGACATTACACTCTTGCATCAAATCTTCGTGTTTTCCTTCGCCTACAATTTTACCATCTTCAAGTACAATAATTTTATCGGCATCTCTTATCGTGCTAACTCTCTGTGCTACAATAATAACAGTTGCCTCTGACATCTCCTTTCTGAGTGCCATCCTAAGCGCCTTTTCTGTTTTGTAGTCTAAAGCAGAAAAAGTGTCGTCAAAAATGTATATTGGTGCATCCTTCATAATTGCTCGTGCAATCGCAATCCTCTGTTTTTGGCCGCCAGATAAGTTCGATCCGCCCTGAGTCACCTCGGCTTCAATTCCGTCAGCATCGACGGTAAATTCTTTTGCCTGTGCAAGTTCCAGTGCTTTTACGATTTCTTCATCGCTTCCTTGTTCATCGCCAAAACGTAAATTTGATGCAAAACTGCCTTTGAATAGCACGCCTTTCTGCGGAACGTATGCAACCAGATTTCTCAGCTCAACAAGATCCATATCCCTAACATCTGTATGACCAATTCGCACACTTCCCGATGTGACGTCGAAAAGCCTTGGGATGAGCTGCAAAATAGTTGACTTCCCTGAGCCTGTCGATCCGATTATTGCTGTTGTTTTGCCCTCTTCTGCTCTGAAAGATATATGATCAATAACATTATTTTCAGCTTCCCCATACTTAAAACAGACATCCTCAAATTCGATGTCATGCCCTGAAACCTTCGCGTTATCTTTTGTTGTAATAAGTACGGGCGTATTCAAGACCTCCTCAATTCTTCCAAGTGAAACTGCAGCCCTTGGAATCATTACAAAGACCATCGTCATAATCAAAAACGACATTATAATCTGCATAGAATACTGTATGAAAGCCATCATATCTCCAACCTGCATCCCGCCAACAGAAATCTCTTTGCCCCCATACCACAAAATTGCAACAGCGGTCATATTCATGACAAACATCATTGTCGGGAAGAGACCTCCCATTGTTGCCATAATAATCCTGGATAACTTCTTCAGGCTGGTATTAACCTCGTCAAAACGCTCAGTTTCGTGATTTTTGGTGTTAAAAGCTCTGATAATCATAAGTCCTGTCAAGTTTTCTCGGGAAATCAGGTTAATCTTATCTGTCAAGGCCTGGAGTCGCTTAAATTTCGGAGTAATAAACACAAAAATCATGCCTATTATCATAAATATCACGATGAGCGATACGACTATTATCCAGCCGAGAGAGGTTGATTTCCTAATTGCCATAATAATTCCACCAATGCCGAGAATCGGAGAGTAACAAAGCAGCCTAATGCCAAGGATTGTGGCTCTTTGTAATTGTGCTATGTCATTTGTATTTCTAGTTATGAGGGAGGCTGTCGAGAAATCATTGTATTCGCGCTGTGAAAAGCTCATTACCTTTTGATATACTTCTCTTCTGAGATTTTTAGCAACTCCCGTGCCCACATGTGAAGATATTAGACTCACGACAATAGAGGCGATTGCACCTACTATAGTCACGATCACCATTTCGCCGCCCTTTAGCCATATAAAAGTTGTTCCTTCATCCATCGTTTTCTTTGAAGCACTATCAATCATTCTTGTTGTATCTGTTGCAATATCTCTGTTTCCTGCAACCTTAATAGCTTCGTTCACCATTTCAGACATGAGGTCAGGCAACTTGAGATTTGAGAATGCCTGTATGCAGAGCATAATCATAGCTAACAAAATCAATGCCCTAAATGGTTTTAAATTTTTAAAAAATAATTTCATATTTTCCTATTCTTCTTCACTATTATTTTTACTTCCATATTTATATACCCACATTGACTTTTTAATTCAAGGTAAGTATACTATTCTTTGTTGAGTTTAGATAAATGCCTGAAATTATATGTTTTCTTATCTACAAAACATTAAAAAGGCATCGTCTTATATAGATAGAAGGATTTTTATGAGAATTAGAAAAGATTTAGGATTTGATGAGCCGGAACTTGAAGAAATTGCACTTATATCAGATGCACTGGCCCACCCTGTAAGGTTGAAGCTTTTTCGTTTTGTAATGCAATGCAATAGATCTATGCAGCCAATATGCAACAAAGACCTTGTTGACAGCTTCGATTACTCACAATCCACAATCTCACAACACATGAAGCGATTAACTAAATCCGGGCTTATTGAGGTTAAGAAAAAAGATAGCTTCTCATATTACTACGCTAATCTTGGCGTCCTAATTCGCTATCTCAATCTAACCAAACGTTTTTCTGTATAAAATATTGGATATGAGGATGTCTCATATCAAAGAAATCCTCTTATTACTTATGATATGTTTCTCCCCTGTTGATCTTAAAAGCCCTATAAATCTGTTCCAATAGAAAAACCCTCATCATGTGATGCGGAAATGTCATCTTTGAAAAACTGATGGCTAAATTGGATTTTTCAGTTACATTTTCCGCCAAACCGGTTGATCCTCCTATTACAAAGGCAATCGAGCCTATCCCCTCATCTGAAAAACCTTGTATTTTTTCGGCAAAAGCCTCCGAAGAAAATCCCTTGCCTTCCACCTCTAAAGTTATTAGAAAATCTGTTTTGTCAAAATATTTTAACAGTTTCTCTCCTTCCGCTAATCTCGCAGATTTGAGTTCAGCATCACTTGGATTATTTCCTGTATAGCCTTCCTTTATCTCTATTACCTTAACATTCGCATACGGTTTGAGTCTCTTTAAATACTCATTGCACGCATCAACCCAAAATTTCTCCTTTAAGCGTCCAACTGCTAATATTTTTATATCCATCTACACGTCCCTAATTCAAAACATCCATATTCTCGCGATATAAAATCTAAATTTCTAACAGCCTAGTTGAAGCATCCGCAGACAGTGCATTCATAAGGTAGTCCTCACCTGCTATCATATCTTCCTCAAAAAGCCTGTTTTTTATCGTAAGCATTGCCTGCATAGGTGAGTTGTTTTCTTTTGATAGATGCGCGAGAAGAATTTTTTGTTTCTCAGGTTTACTCTCTTCGTCACCATTTCTTCTCAGCATTTCAACCTCATAAATAAATTCACCCGCTGCATCGTTTGATAGATGACCGTGATCGCTCAAAATGCGCCTTTTTAATTCGTACGGATAAGAACTGCAGTGCAAAATATTAACCTCATGATTTGCCTCCAGAACCAGAAGATCTGATTTAGCAGCAGTGGAAAGCATCTGTTTTGTGGCAACCCCTGTGTCGGTAATTATTGTAACTCGCCTTCCTCCCGATTGAACACTGAATCCAATCGGATCTTCGGCATCATGAGAGAGAGAAAACGGTTCTATTTCAAGGTCTCCCACCTTAAATGAACTGTCTTTTACGCAAATTCTGTCTGCGAGCATCGGAATCTTTTCATTGACAGAGTATGCCGTTCCCTCGGAAGTGTAAATCTTCCCATTTACAGCCTTTTTTGCCATCATTCTAAGACTTTTGATGTGATCGGTATGCTCATGTGTGACTAGAATTCCGTCAATTTGCTCAGGTTTTATCGCACATGAATCAAGCCCCCCTATTATGCGCTTTCCGGCAATGCCAACATCAACAAGGAGGTTAGTGTTCTCCGTTTTTAACAAATAACAATTCCCCGTGCTTCCACTGGCAAATGAACAAAATTTTAACCCCATCTATACCTTCTATACTTTTTAAATCTACCTATTGATTTCTATATAAAATTACAGAAATCTATATAAAATCTACATAAATGCTTTGTCGCTATATATCAAGCCACCCACAAGGACAAAATACTCCGGCAGCTCACCATTCTTTCCCCATTTAAGTTCAATATCCAGCAAGTCCGCTGCCGTCTTGCTAACATCTCCACCAAGTGCCTCAATCGAATATCTCATCTTTTCAGGATGTTTGCAAGGCTCCTCATTAACCCTCGTGCAGTAACTGTTATCATCTATGATAATGCCCTCTTCTTTCGCACAAATTTTGCAATTTCCAGGAGCGAGCGAGACTCCGCCGATGTACATGAGCTCCATCTCAAAGAGATAATCCATCATTTTTTTCTTGGCATCTGCTAGATACTTCTCCCAGTTTGACTTTTCGTCTTCCGTCTCAAGGAAAATTTTATATCCCAGCACAAAAAGCCTGTCATACTGTGCCCAATAGTCAATCGGGTCGAATTTGAAAGGCGGACATGACCATACTTTTTCCCAATTTTTGCACTCTCGGCAGTAATCCTCAAATTTATCCACATCTACAAAGTTTTCGATATATTCAACTACCGGAACACGTGCCTTATATTCTTCAATTCGCATTATTTCTTACAACTCCTAATATAACCGAACATTAACTCTAAAACTCTAACAAATATCTTCTACAAAATATGGTTCTCTAGAACCTGTGTGTGATAGTCAAAATCTTTAATCTGAAGATAGTATTCTGCACTGTCAATGAGGGCCTTCATAGGACAAAGTCCAATAACTTCAGTCTGCACAACGCGAACACCCCATCTTCGCGCCTCAGCCTTTACAAGCTCCGTAACTCTGTAAAGTGGCGTTACCTCATAATTTGTCATATTGATTGAAACCTGCGCATAATGTTTGCCTGTTTTGTCGTCATCAATCATGAAGCCCATAGCCTTAACACAATCCAAACCGCCGTTTCTTTCTCTGATACTTTCTGCAATTCTCTTTGCAATATTAACATCGTCTGTATCGAGGTTTAGGTTGTATGCAATAAGAGGTGGCCTTGCTCCTACTGCCATTACTCCAGCTGTTGGATGAATTTTTCTACCACCAAAATCAGGTTCCCATTCCGGCTCCTGAACTTTTTCTGCCATGCCCTCAAACTGACCTTTTCTGATCTTAACAAGATTCTGCCTGTCAGGTGTCCTCGCAGACTGCTCGTAAAGAAATACTGGTACTCCTGCTTCGTCGGCTATCCTAGCTCCTACAACTTCAGAAAGCTTGATGCATTCCTCTGTTGTTGCTTCCTTTATTGGAAGAAATGGCATAACATCGACAGCACCCATCCTAGGATGTTCGCCGACATGCTTAGTAAGGTCAATCAGTTCCGCAGCCTTCTTTACAAGCTTAACGCTAGCTTCTTCAACACCCTTGGCGTCACCTATGTACGTAATTACAGTCCTATTATGACTTTCATCAGGTACAAAGCTGAGGAGCGTGCATCCTGGTGTATTTCTAATCTCTGCAACGCAAGCCTCAATAACGTCCATCCTCCTGCCTTCACTAATATTTGGAATGCTTTCAATAATCTGTGCCATTATATCCTCCTTTAAATCAGAGCCTCTCATTCTCTATATTCTATGCTCAATAACTTTTTATATTTCTATATAATCTTTTACAGTTCTTCCTCAACAATTACGTAGCACTTGTCAGCTATTTTGTTGCCTTCTTCAAGCAAGGCCTTACCCTTTTCGAAAAGCTCATTTTTCAGATTCTCATCCTTGATCCCAGGTAAATTTATCTTAACATTCAGCCAGGCTCCCATTAGAGCAGACTTTAAATTAAGCGCCCCTACGCCAATATCGCTAGAGCAGTTCGGATTTGATTTTCCAATAAGGCTTTCAGCAACCTTTAGGGCATCAAGTGATATTTCCATTGTCCTAAGCGGAACGCGCGTCGCCAAAACAGTTGCAACCTGGATAGCACGGCTTCGAGCTGCTTTTTCTTCATCCGTATTTTTCGGAAGTTTAAAAGCGGCTCCGACCTTGTTGTATGCATCGGTGTCGTCATCTATAGCTTTTAGGAAGTTCGTTTGAATTGCAGCTCCATCGCTTATCGCCTTTTGGCAATACGGCTCCCATTCTTTGTATTTTTCCTTACCTACAGTTAGCTCCGCCACCATCTTAACAAGCGATATACCCTGTGCACCGGCAAGTGCACTTGCCGAACCACCACCTGGTGCAGGAAGATTCGACGCAAGATTTTCCATATATTTTTTGATATCTAAATCGATAAGCCTATCTCTGTTCATAAATAACTTCACCTTTCTTGATTGTTTTGTCTACAAGATTTGAACCATACCTATAGCAAGCCATGTTAAAATCGTCTACATTCCATATTAACAAATCCGCCTGCTTACCTATTTCAACCGTCCCGACAAGATGCTCTCTGTTAAGAGCTGCGGCTGCGTTGATTGTAATAGCTGTCAAGATTTCCTCGGGTAGCATCTTATATTTAAGTATGGCGACATTTATCATAAGCTGCAAATTCAAGTTCGGGCATGATCCTGGATTGAAGTCCGTAGCTATTGCAACAGGTACACCCTTTTTGATCATCTCCCTTGCTGGAGCAAATTTTGATCCGAGGTAAAAAGATGTTCCAGGAAGGCATACTGCTATCGTGCCTCCTTTTGCAAGAGCCTCGATTCCTTCGTCATCAGTTACAATAAGGTGTTCTGCACTCTTCGCACCAAGTTCTCCTGCGAGCTCTGTCCCACCAATTGCCTTTATCTCGTCGGCGTGGACCTTGATATCAAATCCTAACTCCTTCGCCTTCTCAAGATATGGCTTGCCTTCTTCTGGGCTAAAAACTTCATCTTCCACGAAGATATCCACAAAATCTGCAAGATCGTGTTCTGCGATATATGGTAATAGCTTTTGAATCATTAGATCCATAAAGCCCACTTTACCACCATTTTTACCGTCCGCATATTCCGGTGGGAGCGCGTGTGCGCCCATAAATGTTGGCACCACATCAACGGGGTGCTTCTTATTGAGATCTTTCAATACTTCGAGGCATTTTATCTCTGTATCGAAATCAAGTCCATATCCGCTTTTTATCTCACAGGTCGTAACGCCAAACGAAGCCGTCTCATCAAGGAAGGCAGATGTTTTGTCGTAAAGGGTCTTTTCATCAGCTGCCCTTGTGGCTCTCACGGTGTCGTTTATTCCACCGCCTTCCCTCAAAATATCAAGATAGGTCGCACCCCTTAATTTCTTAGGAAGCTCATGCTGTCTGTATCCCCCAAAGATCATGTGCGTATGGCTATCAATAAGGCCCGGCGTAACCAAGTGGCCGCCAGCGTCTATCACATTGTCCGCTTCTTTTTCGACCTCAAGAACTCGCGCCTTGCTATGCTCGCCATTGCCTGAGATAATCTCAGAAATCATACCATTATCTATGATAATATTTGCATTGTCAAGGACAAGATTCTCGGTCTGTTCACTACCTTTGTGTGCGTAGCTTCCAACAGGAGTTTGTAATCTACCTATATTTTTAACTAAAACTTTACTCATTTTTCTTCTAACTCTTATCTCTTTTATTTATATTATTAATTACAATCGAAACGGCATTTCCCTAGTCTACAAGCTTGTCAACGAGGTCATCATCAACAAGATAAGGGATAGTGATATGCCCATCTCCTTCATATCGCTTGTTATATGCTGTTGCAGTGCTCATGGCATGTTCGTTTCTAGCCCAGCTTCTACGAGCAACTCCTCCCATAACGTCCCACATCATCGCAGATTTTATAACGTTATCTGTTTTCTCCGAGCCGTCAAGAAGAAGTCCGAAGCCTCCATTAATTGCCTTGCCAATTCCTACGCCCCCACCGTTGTGAAGTGCACAGAGGCTCATCCCCCTAGCTGCATTCCCTGCAAAACACTGTACCGCCATGTCAGCCATTACATTCGAGCCATCCTTAATGTTGGAAGTCTCTCTGAAAGGCGAATCCGTGCCCGAAACATCGTGGTGGTCTCTTCCAAGCATGATTGGCCCAGTTTTACCATCCCTAACAAGTTTGTTGAACGCAAGCGCAATATCTCTTCTTCCCTCAGCATCTTGATATAGAATCCTGGCCTGTGTTCCGACAACCATTTTGTTATCCTTCGCATCTCGAATCCAAACCCAGTTATCTCGGTCCTGTGCACGTCTTTGTGGATCAATGCAGTCCATTGCTGTTTTGTCGGTCATATCAAGGTCCTCAGGCTTGCCTGACAAGCAAACCCACCTGAATGGGCCGTATCCGTAGTCGAACAAAATCGGTCCCATAATGTCTTCAACGTATGATGGCCATATGAACCCGTCCTTATCGTCAACGCCATTCTTTGAAATTTCAGTAATTCCGGAGTCGAACATCGCCTTCATGAATGAATTACCGTAGTCGAAGAAATATGTTCCTCTCTCTGTCAATTTCTTTATAACAAAATAGTGGCGTTTCAAGGTTTCGTCTATTCTTTTTACAAACTGCTCTCTGTCGTCTGCGAGCATTCGTGTCCTCTCCTCAAATGTCATGCCAACCGGACAGTATCCGCCGTCGTATACGTTATGGCATGAGGTTTGGTCTGATAATAGATCAATTTTGAAATTCTTTTCGTATGCCGCTTCGAGTAGATCAACAATGTTGCCGTGATATGCTATAGAGATTGATTCTTTCTTTGCAACTTTCTCTGATGCAAGCTTGAACACCTCGTCAAGGTCATCCATTACGACATCAACCCAGCCTTGGTCATGCCTTGTATCAATTCTTGATTTATCTACTTCTGCAAAAATTCCGACAGCACGTGCTATATTGGCTGCCTTAGGCTGTGCACCGCTCATTCCGCCAAGACCTGATGATACGAATGTAATCCCAGTCAAATCTCCATCGTCAGGAACGCCAAGATATTTTCTACCTGCATTTAAAATTGTATTGAATGTACCGTGAACAATACCCTGAGGTCCTATGTACATCCAGCCGCCTGCCGTCATCTGTCCATAGTTTGCAACACCCATTTCTTCTGCAATTTCCCAATCCTTAATATTGTCATATTCACCTATCATAAGGGCGTTTGTTATTATTACCCTCGGCGCATAAGGTTTTGAAGGGAATAGCCCGATCGGATGGCCTGATTCTATAACGAGTGTCTGGTCTTCAGTAAGTTCTCTTAGATACTTTTGAATCAATCTGTATTGGAGCCAGTTTTGGCAAACTGAACCTGTTTCACCATAGGTAACAAGTTCATAAGGATAGAGTGCAACCTCAAAATCGAGATTGTTATCCATCATAAGCTGGAATGCTTTCCCAGCAAGGCACTTTCCTTCGTATTCCTCAATTGGTTTGCCGTAAATCCTGCCTTCAGGTCTATATCTATAGGCATAAATTCTGCCTCTTGTCTTAAGTTCTTTCAAAAACTCAGGCGCAAGCTTTTCGTGTAATTCTTCAGGCACATACCTAAGTGCATTTTTAAGTGCCAATTTTGTCTGTGAAGGAGTTAGCCTGAACCCTCTATCAGGCGCCCTCCTTATGCCTTCCTTGAAAGTCGGATAATCAGGCAATTTATTATCAAGCTTGATTTTCATTGCTTCACTTGCTGTTTTGTTCAATTCTGCGACATTTTCACGATTTGTATTCATAATAGACCTCCTAGATGGGCATCCTCATATGTTTTTTTGTTATTTCCCATATTTTAATGCTCATAAAATTCTATCTTACCAACAATTAACTCTTTTTATTTTAAATTTACGACCTGCTCAACATGTTTGAGGAAGCTTCCGTCTTTGATCATTTCGTCAAATTTCACAAGTTCATCATGCATGATGACATCCTGATCTACTGGTTCGCTCTTTTCCCTTATAAATTCATAGGCAGCCTTAGTCACCGGTGAAAGCTGTTCAATAGTATTCTCACCAATCTCATTTCTTAGCCAGATAGCCTGTGCTGCTGTCATAAGTTCGATTCCGAGAACCTTTTGAGAGTTATCTAGTATCAGTGCTGCCGTTCTCGCTGAAGTCGTTCCCATAGAAACATGGTCCTCCTGATTCCCTGAGCTTGGTATGGAATCTACAGATGCTGGATGAGCATAAACCTTACTCTCGGAAACCATTGAAGCTGCCGCATACTGTGCGATCATGAATCCCGAGCAGACACCGCCGTGTTTAGTTAAGAATCCTGGAAGATTCTCAGATAATGCTGGATTTATCATTCTTTCCGATCTTCGCTCTGAAATATTAGCATATTCTGCAATAGCAATCTTCATAAAGTCAAATGCCAACGCCATAGGCTGTCCATGGAAGTTGCCTCCAGAAATAACCTCATCCTCATCCGGGAAAACGATTGGATTGTCAGTTACGGCATTTATTTCCCTTGAAACAACGTCATAAACATAGCTGAGTGAATCTCTTGAAGCACCATGAACCTGAGGCACACACCTTAGAGAATATGGATCTTGAACCTTTGTCTCCTGAACTCTTTTCGTGTTCTCACTACCATCCAAAATTTTCAGGAGGTTATCGGCACAGTCAATCTGACCCTGATGCCCACGCAAAACATGTATTTTGTGGTCGAATGCCTTGGTAATTCCGTGAAGAGCTTCCATAGTCATAGCAGCTGCAACGTCTGCAATCTTTGCTAGTTGGATGGCATCCCACAAAACATTGGCGCCAACGGCTGTCATCATCTGTGTACCGTTGTTCAAAGCCAACCCTTCTTTTGCCGCAAGCTTAACTGGCTCTATACCTTCTTTTTTCATGGCTTCACTAGCATCACAGACTTCTCCCTTATATGTCACCTTGCCCATTCCGATAAGACCAAGCGCAATCTGGGAAAGAGGTGCCAAGTCGCCAGAAGCTCCAAGTGACCCCTTTTCAGGAACAATAGGATGAATGCCTGCGTTAAGCATATCTATCAAAGTTTGAAGTGTTTCGAGCCTAATCCCTGAATTGCCTCTGGCTAAAGCATTGCATCTTAGAAGCATTGCCGCCCTTACGTACTTTTCATCATATCCCTCGCCCATTGTGCAAGTATGGCTCATTATGAGGTTTTTCTGTAAATCAGCAGTTTCTTCCTTAGAAATAAACACATTTGAAAATTTACCGAAACCGGTCGTAAGCCCATATATAACCTCTTCTGATTCCAGTTTATCTTCTATGTATTTTCTCGCCTTCTTCACATTGACTTTAGCTTCATCGGACAATTCAACCTTCTCGCCATATCTCGAAACTTTAATGACCTGTTCTAGAGTTAAATCTCTTCCGTTTATCTTTATCGTCATATTTACTTCTCCAATCTCTGTGATTATCTTACTACTTATATTATACCCTACTTAAAAAATTTTACTAGTAAATTCACTTTAGTTTGTGATGATTTTTAAAATTTTTTTACTAAAAAACGGCTGTTTTCCAACGGTTTCAGTTAAACGCGTTAAAGCATCTATACGAGAAATCGCTGAACGTTTGAATGGAGTTTTCTAATGTGATAAAATGTATTAGCACAAAATAGATTAAGAATCATCTAATACTTTGGAGGATTATTATGGAAAAAATAAATGTTGATTCAATGGAGTTTACCAAAAAATACCACAATGAATTTAAGGAAGTTCTATCTAAACTCATTGCAATTCCAAGTGTTGTTTCAGAGGCCGAAGGTAATATGCCTTTTGGAGCCGAAGTAAATCGTGCACTCGAACTAATGCTTGAAGTTGCTGAAAAAGATGGATTTATTGTCAAAAATGTAGATAACTATGGCGGTCATATAGACTTCCCGGGCAAAACCAAGGAAGAGATAGTCGCTGTCGTAGGGCATCTTGATGTTGTTCCTTGCGGAGATCTCGAGAACTGGGATACTAATCCGTTTAAAATGATTGAAAAGGACGGGAAATTCTATGGTCGTGGTGTCCTTGATGACAAAGGGCCTCTACTTGCAGCCTACTATGCAGTAAAGGCGCTCAAGGACTCAGGCTTCAAGCCCAACAAAACAATTCGCATTATTCTCGGGTGTGATGAGGAAACAGAGTGGGACGGTATGACATACTATATGGAAAAAGAAAAGCCAAATGTTGTATCCGGATTTTCCCCTGATGCAGACTTTCCTGCGATTCACGCCGAAAAAGGCTGTGCTCAGTTCCTCATCGAAAAGAAACTCTCTCCACACAAATCTGATGGAATTTGCATCAAGTCCATGAATGGTGGAACAGTTGCAAATGCGGTTGCAGACAAGGCTGTAGCTGAGCTTAAGTGCTTTAACTCACAGGATGATGCCACGATGTTTGAAGATGTCTACAACAAAATACTTGCATCGGCTAGCTCTTTTGTTCCTTCCGAGGGAGCAAATATAGAAAGGTTTGATGGGGTCGAAGACCTAATTGAAGTGGGAAAATGTGAAGAAAAAAATACTATTTTACTTACGGCACGGGGTGTATCTGCACATGGATCAAGGCCAAGCCTAGGTTTAAATGCTATTTCTCTTTTGATGGACTTTTTCGGTCAGCTTGAAAATGAGGATTTATTGTGCTCTCAGTCCTGTGATATTATTGATTTCTACAACGATACACTGGGTTATTTCTTTGATGGAAGCAAATTAGGTGTTGGCTTTTCAGATGAACCATCTGGAAAATTGTCCTTAAACATTGGGCTTATTGATTGGAATGAGGGAAAGGTGAGCTACACAATAGATATTAGATACCCTGTGACGGTTGACTTCCAGGACGTATGTGACGGTCTCTTAGAATCTGTCGTACCAGATGAATACAGGGTTCAGAATCTCAACCACATGAAACCACTCTTTAAGCCTGTTACTGATCCTTTGATTGAAACCCTAATGTCAGCATACAAAGAATTTACGGGAGATTTAGTTGGTAAGCCTATCGTAATTGGAGGCGGTACATATGCTCGAGCTGTTCCAAACACTGTAGCTTTTGGCCCCGTTATGCCTGGAAGAGAAGATATTTGCCATCAGCCTAACGAATATATTCATACTGAAGATTTATATATGTCAATAAAAATCTTCGCTCGCGCATTATATGAACTTTCAAAGTAGTATACTTTGAAAGTCTTGAATTTTGATTAACAAAAAAGCATAACTTTTTAATTTTATTAGAAAATTATGCTTTTTTCATAATATCAAGTTCACTTGATATTATCTATTTAATTTTATTTGTCTGCTACATAAGGCAATAGTGCAACGATTCTAGCTCTCTTGATTGCCTTAGTAACATCTCTTTGGTGAAGAGCACAAGTTCCTGTAACTCTTCTAGGAAGAATCTTTCCTCTTTCGGAAATAAACTTCTTTAGTTTTTCAACATCCTTATAATCTATAAGTTGAGATTTATCAGCACAAAACTGACAAACTTTTCTTCTACGAGCTCCTGCTGGTCGTCTCTTTTCCATGTCAATCTCCTCTCTAATTTTTTAGAATGGCAGATCGTCCTCAATCGCTTCAAAAGATGGTGGAATATCATCACCTAAACTACTCTTATTTCCAGAATCACCCGATGCATCCATCTGGTTTGCAGATTCTTGCGAGTTGTCAAAATTCTGTGCAAAGCTGTCATTGCTCTTAGCTCCGCCACTCTGCTGATATCCATAACCTTGATTTCCTTGAGGTCTATCTCCCCATTCGAGAAATTGTACCCTGTCTGCTATTACATCAGTGGTATAAACTGTTTCTCCATTTTTATTCTGATAGCTACCAGTCTGTATTCTGCCCTGTATAGCTACAAGCCTTCCCTTTGCTAGATACTTTTCGCAATTCTCAGCCTGCTTTCCAAAAACAGTGATTCTAGGAAAATCTGCCTGTCTTTCGCCGCCCGACCTTGTAGGTCTATCTACAGCAATGTTGAATGAAGTTACAGCCATCTGAGTTCCCGATGTATATCTCAGTTCAGGATCTCTTGTAAGTCTTCCAATTAATACAACGCTATTCATCATTAAACCTCCACTATTTCTCGTCCTTGTTTACGATTAAGTGTCTAATTACGTTGTCCGAAATTCGAAGTCTTCTATCTAGTTCCTTAGGTAAAGTTGGTTCTGCGTGGAAATCGATAACTGCATAATATCCTTCTGTTTTCTTTTCAATAGGATATGCTAGTTTTCTGAGTCCCCAAATTTCAGTGTTTTTAACTTCACCTTCAGCTGAGATGATTTCCTTAACAGTTTCTACTGTTTTCTCCTTCATCTCATCATCTAGAGTAGGATCGACAATGAACATAATTTCATAGTTAATCATATCTTCACCTCCCTACGGTCTGTCCGGCACCACTTCTTGCGGTGCAGAGAATTTGCACAAAATTGTGCCTATCTATTATACATCAGTTTACCTTTAATGCCAAGTGGAAATATTTGCAAAATTTTACGTTGCTCTTTCTCGCTAAATCCTACGTCTTCCTTGTGTCGAATTTACTTTGCTAATTTACGATATTGCAAATTTACATAAGCTACTCATCATCTTTCAGATTAAATAGTTAATTTGTACTGGAATCTGTACTGTGATTTTTGAAGGTAAATCCTATTCTATATTTCATTTGTGCTCCAATAGGTGTACTCTCAAGCATTGCCGCTAACAGAACAGCAAGTATTATTCCCATTACAAACTGTCCTATGTTCCAAGGAATTGACCCAAGAGGCACTAACCAGTTGCTGTACATTATAGATGCAGCTAAGTAGTATCCTGCAACCATTTCAATTCCACCTAGAACCATCGCAAAAATTTTAATAAAGACTTGCTTGCTAATAGCTTTTTCAATTACAAGGCCCATAATAAATGCCATTATAAATTTAATTCCGAGTGTCCACGGAATCCATGCAGGATATCCTCCAATTAAATCTCCCAAAGCAGATCCAACTCCAGCAGCTAATGCTCCTTGATTCTTTCCAAGTATTAGCACTCCCAAAAATATCATTGCATCTCCAAGATGAACATATCCCTGGGTCATTGGAACAGGAATTTTAATTATCATCGTTGCGACACATATTAGAGCCATCACGAGGGCTGTAGTCACAATATTCTTAACTGTATAATTTGACGCTTGCATTTTTCTTTCCATTTTTATAACTCCTAGCTTTGTATTCTTTAATATTAGTTCTTATTCAAGTATACTGTATCAACATTTTGACCCTTTTTAAATATACAAAATCCAATATTTTTTAATATACACTTTGTCACTGCGCCTAGATTAAAAAAATTGTTTTTCAATATCGTTTTTTTCTTTGTTTTTATTTAAAGATTCTTGCTCATTTGTAGAATATAAGTAGAAAAAATAAATCTACTTATTTTTTTATAGTAAAATGGCATGACATCCTCCCCAAACTTCTATAAGCGGATGGAGGATGTCACTTAAGAAAACTATTAAGTAAGTCAAGGAGTGTAGGAGTTTAAATAACAAGAAAGGGAGTTTGAAAGATAGAATGGGATTGCTAAAAAAATATTTTTTGATTATAATAACCATGATGATATCGTTTATAGTTATATATGAAGAGAATTTGAGTATTCAAGCAGCTATGATTGCTATAGTTGTATCCATTATTGGAGCTATACTTACATCTTTTTCAGTATAAAAAAATAGTAACACAATAGCAACAGTAAAACAGGATACAGTTTTAATACTATAAAAGGCGAAAAATATTGAAAGATAGAGATTTCACGCTGTGAAGGAGAAGGCGTTATGTCAAATATTGATAAACTAGAGCAAAAATATAATTACAAAATAGTCTATCAAATAAAAGAAAACAAAAAAGTATTTGTAATTATCCTTATAATCTTCCTTATTGCTATACTTCTTGGAAGCTATGCGATATATAAAAATAGTAGCAAAACGGAAACAGCAAGCAAGATAGAAAAGTCAGAAAAGCTGGAAAAGAAAGCAGAAAGGAAACTTAAAGAAGCAAAGAAGTCAGGTGATAAAGAGGAAATAGCAAAGGCTGAAAAGGAGCTTAAGGAAGCAGAAGAAAAGACAGAGGAAGTTAAGAAGACTGTAAGCTCTTCATCAGCAAGTTCATCAAGTGCAAATAAAAGCAAATCGACACCAACAGCTACTAAGCCTAATGCAAGCTCCTCATCGGGGACAACAAGCACATCAAAGCCTAAAAAAAAGACTAAAGTGTGGATAGTCGATAAGCCTGCATGGGACGAAGTTATTTATCAACCTAAATATGTAGATGCTGTATCTGTACAATTTTCAAACGATCCTGACGCTATTAACAGCGGAAACCCTTTAGATTATGAGAACTCACCGTATTATGAGAGAAGCCAATACAATCAAAATGTTTGGTTGTTTAAAAAAAGACACATAAGGACGGATGTTGAAGATTGTAAAAATTCTTATGCTTATGGAATACCAACAAAAGATGGTTATTATGTTTCAGCATGGGCAGATATAGACCCAATTTTAGATCCCAAAGGGGGACGAGAGTACCTTGATACTATTCATCATCCAGAACAAGGACACTGGGAATACAGGTAAGTTAGGCTTATAGGACAAAAAGAGTTGGTAAAAATCGCTGTGAAGATTGAAATTTCAGTCCTCATGGCGATTTTAAGTTGTTTTTAAGAAGATATAGGGTGGACAAAAAGAGTTGGTAAAAATGCTCGAAACCCTTGAAATC
>JAQYRL010000009.1 GCA_028725765.1 Clostridiales bacterium | reverse complement strand
CCAACTGGAGGCAGCTGGTCAACATCGCCCACAAGGACAAGTCTCGTGCTATCCGTACATGCTTCAAGCAATCTTGACATGAGTTCAACATCTATCATCGATGCTTCGTCAATAATAATAGCATCCGCTTCAATAGGATTGTCCTGATTCCTTCTAAATACAACCTCATCCTTTTTTTCATCTATACTCGCTTCTAGTAGACGGTGTATCGTATATCCGCGATAACCTGTGGACTCTTTGATTCTCTTTGCGGCGCGACCTGTAGGCGCTGCTAAAGCTACAATATATCCCATTTCCCTAAGAAGCATTGTAATGGCTCTCAGTATAGTTGTTTTTCCAGTACCTGGCCCTCCAGTTATTACTGTAACTCCGTTGCTAATTGCACCCTTTACAGCTTCCTTCTGCTCATCGGAAAAACTTATGCCCATTCGATTTTCTATTTTGTCAAAATCTATGTTAACTTCATCGTCTTTAAAATTCTCCGCCGACTGATTAATACGTTTCAAATTTTCACAGGCGCTTACTTCCCATCTATAAATTTCGCTAAGATAAAATCGCTTTACATCATCTTGAATCTCATCGACTACGATATCATTCTTCTCCGAATCATTCATTGAAATTGTGTCATCAAGAAGTTCTTTTGAAATGCCATATCTCATTCGGAGCTCATCAAGCATTTCCTCATAAAAAAGAAAGGTATTACCGTTCCTTGCAGCTTCTGTGAGCACCACAAAAATCATACGGTATAACCCCTCTTCATCAACATCTCCGGCATCAAAGAGCAGATTCCTTACATTAAACTGTCTGCCGTACTTCTCATCAATTACAATTTCTCCGTCCAGTTTGCACTTTATTCCCTCCCTTATCGCAGGTAAAACCCCCTTAATAGTTATTGTTTCACCATTGATAGTGGAAAAAAGCCCTATAACAAATCCGCCTCTTCCTCTATAGAATATTTTTTTAATCGTTCCGTTTATTACTGCCATCTACATTCCCAAATGTTGCCTTGTACAGCGTCCTATTGTCCATAGACCATATTCGATCGCTAAATTCTCCTGGTTCAGTTGCTTCCATTGCTTCTTCAATGTCGTACATTTTCGCATCCATAATATCTAAGTAATGAAGCATCTCTGCCTCTGGAAATAGAGGTTTCTTCGGGCTGCCGAATTCCGGTTCATAGTGGTGCGAAATAGACATATGCTGAAGCATTATTGATTTTTCCTCACATACACCAAGTTCTTTCGCCAGTTCATTGATAACCTTAACGCCTTGAACCAAATGGCCCAAAAGTTTACCTTCAAAACTATAACCATCACTTACACCAAACTCATTTGATCTTATTTCTGTCATTTTTTCTATGTCATGAAAAATTACGCCTGCAACTAGAAGATCCCTGTTAAGTATTGGATAAACGCCTACCAAAACTTCAGCATGCATAATCATCCTCTTCATATGCCATAGTAGACCTGCAAGTTCTGCATGATGATTTCTCATAGCCGCTGGATAGTAAAGAAGTTTTTCTTTGTTTCTAGACAAAATAGTAGTGCTCATCAGGCGTAATTCATTATCCTTAATTTCTTCAGCCTTCGAGTAAATGAAGTCATACATAGAAATAGCAGTCTCCGGAGCACTTTTAACAAGATGCATCATATCAACATTATCTTCAGGTACCGCAATTCTTATCCTTGTCACCCTAAGTTGCTTTGCATCTCTGTAAACAGTTACGCTAGCCTTTATTTTCACTATATCTCCGGCTTTTATAGCATCTAGTGCTGGCTCCTCACCAGGAGAAACATCCCATTTTTTTGCCGTTAAATCTCCAGTCTTATCACCAAGTGTAATATCTAGATATTTTTTACCATTAGAGCCAATTTTAACGCCTGAAGCTCTTACAATAAAAAAATCTATAAATTCTTGTCCCTCTCTTAAATCTTTAATATATAAACTCTTCATATCTAACCTTTATTTCTGCTTTCTGTTTTTGATTCTAAATGTTTTCTTGATTATTTATTGGTCTAATTTTCGCTTTTGGCCGCATCCATTACAGCGTTTAAAATTGGCGGACACTCCGTGACGCCGTATCCTGAATTTTGCACTAGTATTATGAAAGCATATGGATAATCTTCATCTTTCAGGAAACCAGCTAACCAACCGTTTATATTTTTGCCACCCACTTCAGCAGTACCAGTCTTAGCGTATACCTCAAGTCCTGGGAATAAATTATCACCATAACCTTCTTCTACATCCGCCCTCATCATTTCCTGTAATTTAGCAGCTGTCTCAGGTTCTATCATTTGATCTGTATACTTAGTAGCTCTAAAAGGTTTATACAAAATTATAGGCTCAGCCGACTTCCCATCAGCTGCAATTGAACCCATGAATACAACCATACTCATTGGATTTACCAAATCTTTATACTGTCCTATACCTGCCCATCCAAGATTAAATTCATTATATTTTGGAAATTCAAAAGAGCCTGGAACATTCTTTATTCCATCTATATCATATGTCTTAGTTAAACCCAATTTATCGACATAATCCTTCATAACACCCGGTCCACACATATTCGCGATCTGTGCGAAAGCTCCGTTGCATGATGTAACCAATGCTCTTTGAAAATCTACAGGACCGTGGGCTGCAAAACATCTGAGATCTTCATTTCCTATTCTATAAACACCGCCACATGAATAGTGAAATTCATCAATATCTGGCACATTCTCTATTGCTGCCGCAGAAGTTACAACCTTAAAAATTGATCCAGGAACTATTTTGCTGGAAAGAGCTCGATTAATGAACAGTCCTGAAGAGTCGTCAACATCTCCAATTGGCTCAGCGGGATCATAATTTGGTCCACTAACCATAGTCATGATTTCTCCTGTCCTATAATTATACACCAAAACAAGCCCGCTTCTCTCTCCAAGTGCTTCTGCTGCAGCTGCACTCATATCAGCATCTACCGTAAGTTTGATATCCTTACCTTTGCCAGTAATCGAATATGTTCCTGTAAGGAAGCTATAGCCTACTATGTCCTTTCTATAAGCTACCTCTGCTGATGTTGGAATATTGCCATTCCTATCTCCGACAACGTGGACTGTCCCCCTTCTAGCCCAATAGTCGTCATTGAATACAATTTCTCCATCTCTATTTTCTTCAAGGACATTGCCGTTTCTATCATATATGTTGCCCAGAGCTAATTTCCCATGGGAATAAATATGTTTGTTGGCATAGAAAGTAGCCCATTTGTCGCCATGCTTAGTTAGCTGAAAAATGAATACTACCATACCAGCTACAAGACAAATAACCATGATAATACAAATAAATGCTCGCCGCTCTAACTTCTTCATTTATTATCATTTCCCCCTAAAAAATCCCCATTGGCAATAGCCTCAAGTTCCTCATCTGTAAATGATGTATCATTATCGTTGTCAGTCCTCATTGATTCTTTAGAATAAGTTGAAGGAGATTCCCCCTCCTCGTTAAAATAATCTTCTACATCAGTTTTCCCAATATTTCTATCTAAAGCATCATCGTATGAACCTAAAGACTCAACATCTTCAATTATATTGTCCGAATGAGATTCGCCATCCTTCAAACTAATAGCAAAGCTTGCATTCTGTCTGGTATCCGATGCTTTTAAAAATGCTAGCAGCCCCCAACAAGCTATCATGCTTGTTCCACCATTTGAAACAAACGGGAATGTAACACCAGTAAAAGGTAAAATATCAACCGAACCAAAGACATTTAACCCTGTCTGAAACAAGAACATCGATGTAGCAGAACACGCTGCAATAGTATAGAATGTTGACCTTCCAGCAAGAACGGATCTTACAGCAAAAATAGATAGTGTTATTATAGCCAGAACAGATAGTGTTGCAATTATTACTCCCCATTCTTCAGAGATCAAAGGAAAAACCATATCTGTATCAGACGCAGGAATTTCATTCAGCCAGCCCTTACCGGCTCCAACTCCAACCAAGCCTCCGCTTGCAGTTGCTGACAGGGCTCTCGTCTGTTGAAAACCTGATGTGTCTGCGTATTCCCAAACATGTCCCCAGGTCGCAAACCTTGCAGCAACGTAGCTTTTAAACTTCAGGACCATTAGTCCGCCAACAAATGCAACACCTGCAACAACTATTAGCTTAGTAAAATCTCCAGTTCTAAGAAAAGAAATTATCAAGAAACTTACAAAGAATATTATTGCCGTTCCGAAATCATTCATCAAAGCTAGGCAGATAAAGCAAAAAGCTGAAAAAGCCATAAATCTAAAATTGTCTTTTCTGTTTACAAGATAATTAAGACTGCCCGCTCCAACCCAAATATATGCAAGTTTTACAATTTCTGACGGTTGGATAGAAAATCCGCCAATAGATATCCAGTTGCGTGCACCGTAACTAACTTTAGCGAAAACCAAGTTTATCAATAGAAAAACAACCGATAGTATTATTAAATATGGCTTAAATTTTTTAACTCTGGATAAATCTCTAAGATATATACACATAACAAAGAAAAGTCCAAAACCTAGTGCAATAGCAATGAATTGCTTGAACACAGAGCCTGGATATTTGGTTGCAGTCACGGCAAGACTCAGCGTTGATAAAAAGAACGCTATAAACTCCATTTCAAAAGCTTTTCTCTTGAGTCCCTTCATAAATATGACATAAGTCCAAATAATGGCAATCATGCCAACAAAAGCAATGACAATATTAGGTTGAAAATTCTCACCTAATGCAATTTTTAGCTGCATCAGCGTCAAAATTTGAAAAATAGTGAGTGCAATCAAAATACTCCATGGAGATGAAAACATTGTGTCTTTCATTCGCATTGCAGTATTATTGTTCTTTTCTTCAAGGCTAATAGGAAAAAGCGTACATTTTCGTGTACCGAGTTTCAATTCATCCCCAAAATTTATCTTTACAGGCTTATTAGGCAATACTGTCCTGCCATTTAATTCAGCTCCATTTGTCGAGCCAAAATCCATGTAAGACCATTCGCCATCATTATCCCTACATAAAGTCCCGTGAGTCCTTGAAACGCCTAGGTCATCAACACTGATATCACTTGCTTTGCCACGCCCTACTATATTCTCCCAGTGAGTAATAGGAAGACTTACGCCCTCTTCATCCTCAAACCTGTTTTCGACATGAAAATACGCCCAAACTTCACTCGGATTTTTGCTAAAAAGTAGACTTAAAAAACATCGAATCAAAATATAAGCAGCTAAAATAATAAAGATCCATCTGGCAAAAGCCGTGAAAAGTGCTCCTTCCATATCTTTCATTTGCCATATATCATAAATACTGCTGGTCCACTCATTATACACTTCTGAAATACTATCAAAAAATTGAGCCAAGACATTCCCTTTCCTAACAGTCTAACGAATTAAAGTCACTACGCTAAGCCGTAATTATAGCTTATATTTTCACAAAAATTATATCAAAATACAAAATTATTTGCAACGAGTTTTTACATTTTTTTACATTCCGCCATCAACTCTTATAACCTGCCCCGTTACATATGAACTATGATCAGACAACAAAAATGCTACCACTTCTGCTACTTCTCCTGGTTTACCAATCCGCTCAAGAGATAACTCTTCCACAAAAGATTTAAGTGCTTCATCTGGCAATCCTGCATTCATTTCCGTTTCAATCAGACCCGGAGCAACGCAATTCACCCTGATATTTGAAGGTCCAAGTTCTTTAGAAAGTCCCTTGCACATCGCTTCAACGGCCCCCTTGCTAGCTGAATAGCCGACTTCACAGGAAGCACCAAGCTGTCCCCAAATTGATGACAACAAAACAATTGCTCCGTTTTTCTCGCTTATCATGTACGGCATAACGCCCCAAATCGCATTTGCACTACCCGTAACATTTACCTCCATCAAATCCTTCCAGTGGTCGCCTTTCGACAAGTCGAAAGGCTCTATTTGACTGATGCCCGCTGCAAGCACAGCGCAGTCAAAGCC
>JAQYRL010000008.1 GCA_028725765.1 Clostridiales bacterium | reverse complement strand
GTCTGCATTATAGGAGAAAAGAATTCCTGAGTTCCATCCGGCTTTAGAGGGCTATATGGCTTATGCTGAGCAAGAGCCATAAATCTTGAGTTAAAAATAAATGTATATCCTGCAATTCCCGTCTTCTTCTGGTAGGCCTTTGATATACCGCCATCGATTACGTACAAAAGTCCTCCGCCCTTTATCGGAGACTCTCCATCCTTAAATTTAACCGGAACATGTCCATTGAGAATCTTAGCCCTATTCGGATCAAGCCCAAACTCCCTAATTATTTTTTCACAAGGCTCTCTCCTCTTAATAAGCTCATAATACGGTCTTACCGGTTCCTTATGCGTTGCCTTATCATCTATGAACAGTCTCTCAAAAGTCGTCATCTTCTCTTTTCCAAATAGTGGTGAATTAAATCCAAGCCACAGATACCACATTATATCCCCTGGATATTCGTTGGTGCCGACATAGCTTTCAGGTGAAAAATATGCCCTTCTAACAAGGGTATCAAGGTAATCCATAAGGGATTTACCCTTTAGAGTTTTACCACCGATATTTACATCGAGGAATACTCCTGCATCCCCGTCATCATCCATAGGAATACATCCGTGATAAAGAAGATTCCCGTTGTATATAGTGTATAAAGCACCTCTACTGTAGAGGAACTTGATATGTCTTTGTAATTTCTCTGATTTTAGGAATGATGCCGAAAGAGCCTCCATTACCTGTTCTTCCTCTTCAGAAAGTTCATAAGGATTTTCAGGATCAATGGTTGGGAAATTACATTCCCTGAGCTTATGAACCTCACCCTCAATCTCGACTGTGCCCTTCTCCTTATCTATTTTGTGAAGCAATAGCCTGTGTTCAAGATTGTATTCCGGATGTGCCTTAATCCTCTGCCCCTCAAGTTTAAACTGCATAATCGCAATTGCCTTATGCATTTTAGCTGCAAGTTTCTCATCTACAGGGTCAAAATTATTTCTATCAAGCATGTGTGGCATAAACTTATCGCACGGATCATCCCCATAGCACGTATTTGCAAACATAGCGAGAGGTCTTAAGTTAATGCCATACCCAATTTCAAGCATATCGAAGTTGTTATAACTTATGTTCATGCGCAAAACATTTGCGATGCAAGCCCAGTGTCCTGCAGCTGCACCCATCCAGACCATATCGTGGTTACCCCACTGAAAATCGACGTCATTTCTCTTCATTAGGAAATCCATAATATAATCAGGATGCGCTCCCCTGTCAAATATATCTCCTATAATATGAAGATAGTCAACAGCAAGATCGCTAATGGCATTAGCCATTGAAATAATAAAGCTTTCTGCCATTTCTGTTTCAATTATAGTATCAATAATCGATTTATAGTAATAAGATCTGTTTTCTTCGTCATCTGCGTGAAGGAGTTCATCTATTGCATATTCCGCATATTTTGGCAACTTGCGTCTAACTTTTGATCTAGTGTACTTGCTGCTTACGGATCTGCAAATAGTGATAAGTCTGTAAATCACAGTAACTGCCCACTTATTAAAATCCTCCTCAGATTTCTTTCTACGCTTAACCTCGTTAACTGGATCATATATTAATGCCGCAAGATCATCTCTATCTTCATCACTCAGAATACCGCCATAGTGCTCATCTATTTTGCTCTTTATAGTACCTGAGGCACTTTTTAGCATATGAATAAAGGCTTCGTGCTCTCCGTGAAGGTCACTCAGAAAATATTCGGTTCCCTTAGGTAAAGCAAGAATAGCATTTATATTTACTATTTCTGCAGCAGCAGCCATCGAATTCGGATAGTCCCTTGAAAGTCTTCTCAAATACTTGATATCAGCCATTTACTCCTCCATCTTAAAGATATTTGCTCCTAGATTTCTAAATTTTTCAACAAATTTCTCATAACCTCGCTCGATGTGATATATTTCGGAAATCTCGGTAGTTCCTTCTGCCGCAAGACCAGCTAAAACTAGTGCAGCACCAGCCCTTAAATCTGTCGCAATGACCTGTGCACCCTGCAAAACTTTACTACCTGTTATATACGCTCTATTTCCGTCAGTTTTAATATTTGCACCCATTCTGTTGAGCTCCGCAACATGCATAAACCTGTTCTCAAATACGGTTTCAATTATAGTGCTGTTACCATCAACAGTTGTTAAATAACTCATAAACGGGCTTTGGATATCTGTGGGGAATCCTGGATATGGTAGGGTTTTGATGTCCGTTGATTTGAAATGCCTATTTTTTTCATCTGCCCTTATTCTCATTCCCTGCTCTTCGAGAAATACATCTACGCCACATTCTCTGAGTTTAGCTGCTATAGGCATCACATGATCAGGTACCACGTTCTTGATTAGAACATTTCCTCTTGTTATAGCCGCTGCAAGCATAAACGTTCCCGTTTCAATTCTATCAGGAATTACAGTATGTCTGGCAGATGTTAGGTGCTCTACGCCTTCAATCTTGATGTGATCAGTTCCAGCGCCCTTTATTCTTGCCCCCATTTTGTTCAGAAAACTTGCTAAATCGACAATTTCAGGTTCTTCTGCTGCATTAAAAATAGAAGTTGTTCCTCGGGCAAGCACAGCCGCTGTCATAATGTTCTCGGTTGCACCCACGCTAGGAAAATCAAGGTAAATACTGTTACCTATTAGACCTCCCTCAGGTGCTATACATTCGACATAACTATCCTTAAGAATCACCTCTGCACCAAGAGCTTCAAAGCCTTTCAAATGCAGGTCAATGGGCCTTGCGCCTATCGTGCACCCACCAGGAAGATATACCTTGCCTCTTCCTGAACGCGCCAAAAGGGGCCCCATTATCAAAAATGAAGCCCTCATCTTGTTTACCAGCTCAAAGCATCCTTCTATACTGGTTATTTCTTTTGTATATATTTCTAAGTGCCCCTCTTTAATAGTATTAACCTTTGAGCCTACCGATTCTAAAATTTCTTTCATGACTTTTACGTCACGAAGATCCGGTACATCCTTAATTTCGCAAGGCTCTTCGGCCAATAGTGATGCTGCCATGAGTGGAAGTACAGCATTTTTTGCTCCACTTATGGTAACCTCACCTGATAGCGGGCCATTATTTTGTACTAAAAACTTTGCCATTAATTCCTCCAAGAAATTTTCTATTTTCATTATAATAGAACTGAGGAATTTTTTCAAGGCGTAAAGGGGTAGCGTATAACCATGTCTCAGGTTTTACTGCCAGCAATTACATCATGCCGCCCATTCCACCCATTCCGTTCATGCCGCCCATAGCAGGCATCTCAGGCTCGTTTGACTTTATTTCAGACACAGTTGCTTCTGTAGTAAGCAGCATTGATGATACGCTTGCCGCATTTTGAATAGCTGATCTAGTTACCTTAGCAGGGTCTACAATCCCTTCCTTAATCATGTCAACATATTCTTCTGAAGCTGCATTGAAACCTATACCTTTATCTCTTGATTTAACTTCTGCGACTACAACTGACCCTTCGAAACCAGCGTTTTCTGCGATCTGACGAACTGGCTCTTCGAGTGCTCTTAATATAATCCTAGCACCGGTTTTTCTGTCGCCTTCTTGTTTTTCAGAATAATCTGCAACAGCTGGTAGCACAGATATAAGTGCAACTCCACCGCCAGAAACAATACCCTCTTCAACTGCTGCCTTAGTAGCATTAAGAGCGTCTTCAATTCTCAATTTCTTTTCCTTAAGCTCAGTCTCAGTTGCAGCACCAACCTTGATAACAGCGACGCCGCCTGAAAGTTTAGCAAGTCTTTCTTGAAGTTTTTCTTTATCAAATTCAGAATCGCTCTCTTCAATCTGTCTCTTTATAGAAGCTATTCTATTTTCAATTTCTCCAGATTCTCCGTGTCCACCTACTATAACTGTTTTGTCCTTATTAACCTTAACTGTAGCAGCTTCTCCCAAAAGATCCAAAGTTGCTTCCTTGAGATCATATCCTACTTCTTCGCTTATAACGGTACCGCCTGTTAAAACGGCAATATCTTCCATCATAGCCTTTCTTCTATCGCCAAATCCAGGAGCCTTAACTGCAACAACGTCGATTGTTCCTCTTAGCTTATTTACAACAAGAGTTGCAAGTGCTTCACCTTCAATATCTTCAGCTATAATAAACAGTTTCCTACCAGACTTGACAACCTGCTCAAGAAGTGGAAGAAGATCCTGAATATTGTTAATTTTCTTATCAGTCAACAAAATATATGGATTCTCTATAGATGCTTCCATTTTTTCTGTATCGTTTACCATGTAAGCTGACAAATATCCTCTATCAAACTGCATTCCTTCGACAACTTCAAGAACGGTCCCTGTTGATTTAGATTCCTCAACGGTTATAACACCATCGGTTCCAACCTTTTCCATAGCATCTGCAATGAGTTCACCAACTTTCTCATCATCAGCTGATACCGAAGCAACCTGTGCAATCTTGTCCTTTGAATCTACGTTTTTTGCAATCTTCTTAATCTCGTCAACAGCAACTTCTACAGCACCGTTGATACCCCTCTTAAGCTCCATAGGGTTTGCTCCTGCTGCAAGGTTTTTAAATCCTTCTCTAACAATAATCTGAGTCAAAAGGGTTGCTGTTGTAGTTCCGTCGCCTGCAACATCATTTGTCTTGGTTGCAACTTCTCTAACAAGCTGTGCACCCATATCCTCAACCTTATCTTCAAGGTCAATTTCCTTTGCAATCGTAACTCCATCGTTAGTGATGAGTGGGCTTCCAAAAGATTTGTCTATCAAAACATTTCTTCCCTTTGGTCCAAGTGTAATCTTTACTGTATTTGCAAGTTTATCAACACCTGCCTGTAATTTCTGTCTGGCATCTTCGCCAAAATAAATATCTTTTGCCATATTATCCTCCTAAATATATCTATGTATAAACACAGGTTGAAAACTGTATAACTACTCTACTATTGCCAAAACATCCTTTTGATTAAGAATAGTGTATTCTTCACCATCATACTTGACTTCAGTTCCTGCATACTTTGAAAAAACGACCTTATCTCCAACTGCAAGTTCCATTTTCTCATCTTCTGTTCCAGCTCCTACGGCCATAACTTCTGCAATTTGTGGCGCTTCCTTAGCTGAACTTGTAAGAATAATTCCGCCTGCGGTCTTCTCTTCTGCATCAAGTTTCTTAATTAACACTCTGCTTCCAAGCGGTCTAATGCCAATACTCATATGAATTCCTCCTATACATATTATTATAAATCTAATCTAGTTTAGTTTATGTCAGCACTCTCCACTAAAGAGTGCTAACTATATTTATATTCTACCACCTGCTTTTATTTTGTCAAGGATATTGCATGAGATTTTTATAAATTTTTGCTGTTTTCTCTCATATAGTAAAATAGATACTGCTGTGCATATCCACCCAGAGTTCCAAAATTTGAGGCTGCAAATTCTGAAATAGCCTTAAAATCATCCTCAGGCAAACCATAGACATGGTTCATTACCCGCCTAACCCAAACATCAATCGGGAAGCTTTCTCGCTTAGAAAGTCCAAATAGTGCTATACAGTTGGCAACCTTTGGCCCTACTCCTGTTAGAGCGAGCAATTCCTCATAAGTTTTCGGCAACCCTTGTTCCGAAACCTGCCTTGCGCATTTTATAATATACTTTGCCCTGTAACCTAGTCTAATTGGATTTAGATCTTCAATTTCAAGCCCCGCAACAGTCTCAGGATTTGGCAAGGAATAAGCTTTGAAATCTGCATTTAAAAGCTCTCCTATTTTCTTGGATTCAGGAATTTCCTCTCCAAAGTAAAGGGATAGATTGTTAATACAGCCTTTAATTCTTGGAATATTATTATTTTGTGAAATTATAAATGACAAAATAGTCTCCCATAAATCCTGATTTAAAATTCTGATTCCATAACCGAAGTTTATCGCTTCAGCAATTGTCGCATCATTTGAAATCAATGTATTTTTAATTTTGCCATAGTCTCTGTGAAGATCAAAATATTTATACCAAAATTCCTCACTACCGTTACCTATAATAGTTAAATCCTTTGTTGCCACGTTATATTCGACGATGGCAATATTTTTATTTGCTATCCCCACATATCTTTGTATATCTTTTTGAGATTTATCTTTATGTTCGATTTTAGGAAATTCATTATCCAGAGTTTCCCATCTAAAACACTGTCCGCATTTAAAAATATGTTCAAGGTTACAATCCCTGACATTATGAAAAATTATTTTGTTCATAACCTATTCTTTCTAATAAAACTGATTTTAATCTATCATACCGTATGGTGATTTTATTCCTTTCACTTCAATTTTTATATATTCTATGTTGAATGCTGTCATCTTTTCAATCATTTCAAACAATTTTTTCTGATAGTTTGCTGCAGTTTCGAACGGATCTACATTTTTGTCAAGAAGTACCGAAACATTTATTCGCATGGCGTCAATCGACGTATTTCCGTATACCCTTACAATACCCTTAACTCCTAATGTTGTTCGCCCCACACATTTAGCTATATCGGCTACGACCTTATCGGATATAAAAAATTCTCCTACGTAACTATAAGTCGGCCTTACGACCGTCAAGTCTCTTCTCATAGCACGCTTATTTTTCTTTCCATGAGTTTTTTCTGAAGAATGCTGTGAGTTCCGCGATGGTCTCGTTCCTTGTATTCCTGGAATCTGTCCGATGTTTTGTTGAATATCTCGAAATACTTGAAGTGGATTCATAAAGTATCCGGCAAAGTCCCTCTTTAGTTGAAGTGTAGGTGCCGGGATTACATGCTTACCAAATGCATGTCTCTGTCTTGAAGCAAGTTCTCTCTCTTCTTCTGTCGTCAGATCTTCAATTTTAATTTGATTCTCTGGCAAAGGCTCAGACAGCTCAAGTCTTTCGATGATTCTTTCTACCATACGATCTGATGTGCCTATAATTAATATTGAATCAGGATTAACTCTCTTAATAGCTGAAAGAACCGCATCTCTATGTTTATCCATGCGAAAAAGTGCGGTTTTGATAGCCCCTATTGTTGTATTTTGTCTTTTTGCAGACATGCCAGCAATTACCTGTGAATGGTAAATAAACAGACCATCATCTATAATCGATTCAATGTTTAGGTCTTTACATAGGCTCAGCGCCTGATAACTTTTGCCGGTCCCAGATTTTCCTACCAAGGTGTAAACTTTCATCTTTACTTATCTTATCCCTTCTGATATAATGAACACGGTTAAAAACATTTTAAAGGAGGAATCTATAATGGCTTATAAAATTGGAGATAGCTGCATTGCTTGCGGCGCTTGCGAAGCAGAATGCCCAACTGGTGCTATCAGCGAAGGAGATGGAATCTTCGTAATTGATGCTGATACTTGCATCGACTGTGGTGCTTGTGCAGGCGTATGTCCAACAGGAGCTCCTGTAGAGGCATAAGCATAGTTGAATCCAGCTTGAAAATGCACCTTGTCTGTATTGAAAATATCTTCATCACAGATAACTAAGAAAAACTTAAACCGCTTCGTTTGAAGCGGTTTTTTCGTGTTTTGTTTCGTTAAACTAAGAACCATGAACAAACTGGGCATACCGCAAAAATCAAAGCAACCATCTATACCATTTGCATTATTTAAAAATCACTTTGTGGTATGCTCTGTCATAAATTAAAAATGGTATTATGCAGTTTCTATAACTGACTTATTTTGTTTTTTTAGAATTAGCTTTTTCAATATCTTTTATATGATAAGCGAGCGAGTGCAAACTGTCGGATAAATGAACATTTTCTACTGCTACGCGTTCAGGAACCTCAAGGTCTAAAGGTGCAAAATTCCAGATACCTTTTACACCTGCAAATGTCAGTCGGTCCGCAACTGCTTGGGCATTCTCCTTGTTTACACAGATTATACCTATATCTATTTTATTTTCTTCGACATAGTCAACCAAATCTTCATTATCAAGAATCTCATATCCATTCATTTTCTTGCCTATAAGATTCTCCTTAACATCAAAGGCTGCACACATTTCAAATCCGCCCTTGTATGATGCTATGTAATTTGCAATTGCTGTCCCAAGATTTCCTGCGCCAACAAGGACCATCTTGTAGTCTTTGTCTAGTCCAAGAATTCCGCTAATTTCATTGTAAAGACCCTCAACGCTGTAGCCATAGCCCTGCTGTCCGAATCCTCCGAAATTATTTAAGTCTTGCCTTATCTGACTTGCCGTGTAGCCTATAATCTCAGAGAATTCCTTGCTTGAAATTTTCTCAACACCCTTGCGTTTGAGTTCATATAGATATCTTCGATATCTTGGCAGCCTTTTAATTACCGCACTTGAAATCTTAGTTGTTCTCTTCATTTCTCTATCCCTTCAATTCAAATAAAAATTTATGTTTACTATTTCTATTCCACAAAATACAGATTATAACTCTTTTGTTAATGAGTCGATATTGCATTAACGCTGTTTAATATACTTTTATATTTTGCTATAGTATAATACCCTTCTTTGATATAATTATAACACATTTCTAACGAAAAATACCAAGCAACTTTAGCTTGGTATTATAAATTCAACATTTGATTCCAAAAGTAAAAACAGTTGATAACAAAAACTAGTCGATATCCTCAGCATTTTCCTCAACATACTTAACAAGATCTCCAACCAGCTGGAAAGTCTCTGCTTCTTCATCAGGGATTTCAAGATCAAACTCTTCCTCTATCCCCATAATGATCTCCACAGCATCAAGTGAATCGGCCTCCAGATCTTTCATTAAATTTGTGTCCATCGTTACCATTGTTTCTTCAAGTTTTAGCTGATCAACGATAATATCTCTGATTTTTTCAAAAACCATATCTACCTCCAAGTTTTAAATGAATAAAATAATAAATTCCGCTTCAACAAAAGAATTAATAATTAATGAAATATTTTTAAACTATATTCAAGTCCTTACCTATCGATCATAGAATTTAGATATCTTTCTAGATAAGATGTCTTTCTAAATAAAATGACCCTTGGTAAATCAATATCACTCATTATAGTACAAGTGTAATGCCAATGCAAGCACAAAACAATTAAAAACAAGTTCATATCTCAGCAGAAATTACTTTACACAAAAATCATTCAAATTCTATCCATTTTTCGTATGCTCTTTCGAGTTCATTTTTCAACTTATCATTTTTCGCTGCTAGCTCTGCAAGCAACTCAAAATCGCTGAGATTATCAGGTTTGCACATCTCTTTTTCATTTGCGTGTATAGAAGCTTCATGTTGTTTTATGAATTCTTCAAGTCTCTGTTTTTCACGCCTATTTCGTCTTTCTTCTGCTTGTCTTTCCTTTCTCTTTGCCCTTCTAATCGCAGATTCTGTCATCTCATCGCCATCTTGCTGCAATGATGTGACACCGGAGTTTATTCTCACATCATTATTGTGTTTTGTGCCATCAGTATCTATGACATGCCTATATTCATCAAGATTAATAATTCTTTGGGGTATCTTTTTTAAAAAATACCTGTCATGACTGACAACAATCACTGTCCCCGGATACTCTAAAATTGCATCCTCAAAAGCCTCCTTTGAGTCTATATCCAGATGGTTAGTCGGTTCGTCAAGCACGAGCACGTTTGCGCCACCCATCATGAGTTTGAGAAGTGAAAGTCTGGCTTTTTCTCCACCTGAAAGCGAAGAAACTTTGAGAAAAACATCGTCTCCCCTGAACAAAAAACGTGCCAGTAAATTTCTTATTTCACCTTCAGTATAAAGTCTGAAGTCCTGATGGACCTCTTCGATTACAGTATTTTGTTCGTTCAATAGCAACTGGCCCTGGTCATAGTATCCAAAGCTCACATTATGCCCAACTTTCAAATGTCCTGAAATTATCGACATCTGATCGGTCAGCACCTTTAAAAGCGTTGTTTTTCCAACGCCGTTTGCTCCCGAAAATGCAACACGCTCTCCACGCCTAATTAAAAACGATAAATTTTCTACTAGAGGTTTCCCATATCCTACCGAAATGTCTTCAGCAATCAAAACGTCATTACCCGATGGAAATTCCTCCTTGAATGTCAGCTTCATCTTATCTGCAAGCGCCTCAGGTCTTTGAATCCTATCCATCGCAGCAAGCCTCTTCTCCCTAGAGGCCGCACGCCTTGCAAGTTTTTCAGTACCGCGCTCTTTGAAACGCCTTATCATATCTTCCTGTTTTGATATTTCACGCTGCTGCTTCTGATATGCCTTCAGTTCAGACTCCCTGACTGCCTTCCTCTCATTAGCATAGAAGCTATAATTACCGCTATAGAGACGAGCATGGCCTGCTGAAATCTCAAGCGTTTTATCAGTTGTCACATCAAGGAAATATCTATCGTGGCTGACAACTATCACTGTGCCCTTGTAATTCTTAACATATTTCTCAAGCTTATTTATCGTATTTAGATCTAGATGATTTGTAGGTTCATCGAGCAACAAAATATCTGGCTTCGAAAGTAGGATGCATCCGAGTGCGAGCCTTGATCTCTCTCCTCCAGATAACAAATCAACAGGTTTATCGTAATATGATTCATCAAAGGACATTGTGCTCAGCATACCCGTGACTTCGCTATCATAGTCGTATCCCTCTACGCTCTTCATCGCCTCATAAACTGTAAGGCCGTCATATCTGTCCTTATATATGCCTGATGAGAAATTATTGCGCTGCCTAAGATAACCGATTTTTTTATCAGATGAAATGAAAACGCTACCTTCATCTGGCTCAATGTCTCCAACAAGTATATTTAAAAGAGTGGTCTTCCCTGTACCATTTATGCCCACAACGCCCAGTTTTTCTCCATCATTTAAATGGAAGGATACATTTTCAATAATGGGAATTACACCGTAAGATTTCGAAAGTGATGTAGCTGAAATCGTTATCATATCTCAAGCCCCGGCAAAACATCAAAGTCGAGGGAATCCGCACCTTGATTGAAATATTTGTGATAAGCTGCTATTGCTATCATGCCGGCGTTGTCGGTGCACATTATCATAGGCGGCTTGTAAAACTCAATATTTTGTTCTGCACATTTCTTTGACATTACCTCTGTAAGCCTTGAGTTTGCTGCAACACCACCTGCCATGACCAGTTTATTCATATTTTCTTTTTCAATGGCTTCCATAGCCTTAGTCACGACGACCTCAACTACTGCTTCCTGAAAAGAAGCTGCAACATCCTCAATCTTTATCGTACGTCCCGCCTGCTTTTCGGTGTTTACATAATTCAAAACACCGGTCTTAATTCCGCTAAAACTAAAATCATATGAGCCCTTCTCAAGCCATGTTCTTTTAAAGTCAACCGCTTTGCCATCGCCCTGTTTTGCGAGTTCGTCGATCTTTGGTCCACCTGGATATCCAAGGCCCAAAACTCTTGCAACCTTGTCATAAGCTTCGCCTATTGCATCATCCCTTGTCTCTCCCAAAACCTCAAAGTCTGTATAATCATTCACCTTAACGATATTGGTATGTCCACCTGATACTACAAGAGATATAAAAGGAGGTGTAAGTTCAGGATATGCTGAATAAGCTGCCGCTATGTGACCATGCATATGATTCACGGCAACAATTGGTATATTTAGCGCCGTTGAATATGCCTTGGCAGCTGATACGCCGATGACAAGTGCTCCAGAAAGTCCTGGACCATGCGTTACTCCGATTAGATCAATGTCGTCCCAAGATACACCAGCTTCATCCATTGCCATTTCAACTACTTTATTGATATTTTCAAGGTGATGCCTCGAAGCAATTTCAGGCACAACGCCCCCGTATTGTTTATGAATCGCAATTTGAGATGAAATGACATTTGAAAGTAAATTTCTTTCTCCACGCAAAATAGAGGCAGAACTCTCATCGCAGCTACTTTCAATAGCCAGTGTTATGAAATCCTTCCTAGGTATATCTTTAGAATTTACTCTCAAACTATCTCGGACAATTCCGTCGGCCTCATTTCCATGAAATTGTTTTTTATTAACATCAATCATCAAAACTTCCTCATTTATTTGCCTTCTCAGTTCTTCGCCACATTATGACAGCATCATCTGCATTGTCATAATATCCCTTGCGAATTCCCTCGCTGCGAAAACCGAATTCCTCATAAAGTTTAATTGCAGCTTCGTTCCTGCTTCTCACCTCGAGTGTGAAGTCACATACGCCCTCATGTCTGCCTGTCCTGAGGATGTGGTTAACAAGCTTCCTGCCAAGACCCCTTCTTCTAAAGTCCTCAGACACTACAACATCATGAATTTCACCTTGACCAAGCACATTCCAGTACAAGATATAGCCTACAACCTCCGATTCTCCCCTATAAGCTTGTCCAGGAAAAGCTTTACCACTTCTAACTACAACAAAATACCTGCTGTTTGGATTTTGCTCCATATCTTTACGTATCTCGTCTGCATCCCATGAATGCGTCAAATATTTTGCTGCCATTTCAGCTATAATATTGGCATCTTCTGGTGTTGCTGTCCTAACATAATAATTTTTCTTTTCGTTCTTCTTGACTCCAATGAGGCCGGCTTTAAGTTTAGCTTCAGCTTCTGGAATTCTCATGTAATCAGGTAGAACCTCGTCGTATTTTTTTAACCTATTTTCAGTTCGCATAATTTCTGCTGCGAAAAGTCCAACTAACTCGGAATTAGGTTCAAAATATTCTTCGTCCTTGCTGTTCCAAATTATATCAATTTCTATATTATCCAAGCATTTCTCAAGTTGCTTCGATTTCCACTCAGCTAAAGTCGATTCATAAACCTTGCATCCGTCCCCATAAAAATTAATTTCAAACCTATGGTGATTATTGTGAGACGCCATCCCCTTGTTTTTTAATCCCTGTGAAGTTTCTTCAATATCCGTTTCGAGTTTTTGAAGCAAGTCTTCAAGCATCAGACAGGAACCGCTGTGCACCTCAATACACGCTTCATTTTCAGTAGAATCATTACTCTTGATAGAATCATCGCTTTTGAGGAAATTATTTTCAGAACGAAATATCGAACCGTAAACCTGTCCTCTTCTTGCATTGTAAATCGGCACAACGTATTTTGTGAGCGCCATTTTGCGCCCTTCTGCTACTTCCTCTCTACTGTGAAGTTTGTGCTGCTTGAGTTTCCATTTCCACATTTCCAGCGAACCTACTGGAATAATAGGCTTGCCAAGAGCTTGAGCTAAGCTTCTAGCAACAGAAACGCCGATCCTAGTTCCAGTGAAAGATCCAGGTCCGATTGAAACTGCAATTGCATCAATATCTTGCATACCAATGAAACTCGAATCTTCTCCGGAATTCATTGCTTCATGAATTAAACCGGGTAGATTTTTCAAATGTGACATCGGCTCAAAGGTTTTTGCGGTTTTAACTACCTCAAAGCTGTCATGCTTGCTCTCATCTTTGGTAATTAGTGAAACTGATCCGATCTTCCCTGTTGTCTCTATAGCTAGAATGAACATCTGTAAATCCTTTCATCAACTTTTGCATCCGAAGGCCAACTGATTTCAATTATCTTTGCACTATCAGGTAACACATCTGAAATTAGATCAGCCCACTCTATCACGCAGACGCCATTGCCTTCTAGATACTCTTCTCCTCCTATATCAAAGAATTCATCCGAGCTACCAAGCCTGTATACGTCAAAATGGTGGAGCGGTATCCTTCCACTATAATATGATTTAACTATATTAAAAGTAGGACTTGTAATTGATTCTTCAACTCCAAGTCCCTCCGCAATATATTTGGTTAAAGTAGTCTTACCTGTTCCCAGATCTCCTATTAAAGCATAAACAGTTCCTGGGGAACAGTTTCTTCCTATCTCGCGCCCAAAATCGGCGACCTCTGATTCTGTTTTAAAAACCTTCTCAAATTCCTTCATATTCTCTTTATAATACCAAAATACAAGTTATGATTTATGATTTTCTCGGGTTTAAAATATTTATATTCCGAATATTCACGTCCTAGTCAAATATACAACCATGCCGATTTAACTCTTGTTAACTCTTGTCTAATTTTTATGCAAAAACTTTGAAATTCTCTTATAAATAAGCATGGTCAAAAGGCCATTTATACCCCCTTTCAAGAGGTTAAAAGGCATCACGACCGGCAATATCATTGACATAACAGCCTTCCTAGGCACACCCATAAACAGCGGCGTAATAAACATATTTGCAAAGCACATAACCACCGTCATAGTGATAACACCTATAACTATAGCGATTATGGCGTTTTTCTTAGTCTTATGTCTTGAGTAAATTATCGATGCTACAATAACAAAAGTTCCCGTGGCTACCATGTGCATGAGGAAACCGTAAAGACCGTCTTCACCTAATCCAAAGGCCTGAATAAGACTGACAATGCTAGTTACAACCATGCCAGCAATAGGTCCGAACGCAAAGGCCGTAACAAAAATTGGCACATCTGCAGGATCATACTTCAAAAAAGGAGCCGGCGGAAACGGTATCCTTATCAGTAACAACAAAACGCATGAAATCGCTGTCATCAGCCCAATTTTTGCAATAGTTTTACTATTATATCTTCTGTTCATCTAAAACTTCCTCAAATCCATCATAAATAATGCCAAGATTATATTTCTTGGCCATGTCCTCAAAAACACTAAAAATCACGTCCTCACTACAAGGTATTTCTTCATTGTCATCCTGAATATTTATATACAAAATAATTGCATCTTTCTCTTTTTCAACATGGCAAGCATTAGCAATCACACCTTGCAATTCAGATGTTTTGTTGACATTCTGATCAGATTCAAGAGAATCATTTGTAATAAATTGTCCATTAAGAAAAAATTCATTATATGCATCTGCAAAATCAATTACTTTGTCGTCTTGAAATGGCAGCTTCGACAAAAACTTAAAAAAATCTCCGCAAGACTCAGAAAGGATTTCCATGGACTTGCCGATTTTTCTAATAGTAAGACCTGGGGAATGAAATTTCTCATGCTGCATTTCTATATCCCCATAATCTGTCACCGCTTTATTGTATATAATGCATCTTTGGGAATCACATCGGGCTGAAAGTTTGCTCAATCTCAGCCCAGATATGTTTCGACCTTCAATTTTTTTAACGATTCTAACAGAGTGATTAAAACTCAACCGCTTCTACTCCCTTAATTTCAGGATAAGACTCCATGAGGATTCTTCCGATAACACCCTGAAGTGTCATCCTTGCACCTGGGCAACCTGCACAGTGTCCCTGGAGTTTAACCTTCACTATATTATCCTTATATTCAACAAATTCCACATCTCCTCCATCATTTTGGAGAAATGGTCTAATCTTATCTAAAGCTTCCTGAATTTTTGCTTCCATTTCCATGTTTATATCCTCCTATTTATTTAAAATCAATCTAAAACAAAGACCGTATTATCATACTACTATTACCCAAAATTGTAAAGAATAACACTATTTGCGTTTAATCGCCTCAGCTTTGTTATAGTGCTTTGCGATTTCCTCTCCACTCAGTATTCTCAAACCGCCACCTGCCAAAGCTTCCATCTCACATTCACCAGGCATAACCGTTACTGGTGCAATAAAGCTAACTCTTGGAATTACCATATCTGTAAGTATTTTGGAATGTGCAAGACCTCCTGTAATTATTATAGCATTAACTTCGCCGTTCAATACAGGAGCAAGCCAACCTATATATTTGGAAATCTGATATGCCATGGCATCATAAACCAGTTTAGCCTTTTCATCACCTTCATTATATAATGCCTCAATTTTTCTTCCATCTGTTGTTCCAAGATATGCGAGTAATCCGCCCTTGCCTCGTATGCGCTTCTTGAAATCCTTAACACTCATACCGCTTTTCTCAAAAAATTCCATAAGAGAAAGAAGCTGTGTACCTCCGGAGCGCTCTGGGGACATAGGTCCCTCATCATCCGCAACAATATCTATAATCTTACCCTGCTTATGAGCACTCATTGAACTGCCACCGCCTATGTGTGCAACTATAAAATTATTCTGAGAATACTCAATACCATTGTTTTCGCAATACTTCATCGCCATCGCTCTGCTATTTAAAACATGACAAGTTGGCTGTCTCTTAAATTCAGGAAAGCCTGTAAGCCTAGCTACATCGCTTAGATATGATCCCATAACAGCATCATAGATATAAGCTTTGAAGCCACCTTCATCAGCTAACCTCTTCCCGATAAGACCTCCCAGGTTGGATGCATGCTGTGAGCACAGCTCTGTATTGGAAAGTGCCTCAACTAGAGCATCGTCTACTTCATATCCTTCTCCTCCAATGCCATATACAAGTCCACCCCTACCGACTATTGCATCAAAGTCGTTAACCCCATAGCCCTGCTCTTTTAAAAATTCACGCACCTCTTCAAGCCTGTACTCGAGCTGGTCGGCTATTTTGTCGAATTGCTTTAAAACATCCGCATCGTGCTCAAGATTATTCTGTACCAACTTCTGAGTCCCCTTAAATATGGCCAACTTCGTACTTGTAGAACCTGGATTGATAATTAGCTGCAGATATTCATCTATTGTTTTTTCGCCTGATTTCTCAATAGGCTTGGGCTCTTTGGTTTTACTCATAAATCATACTCCTTTGCCAATTCTTTAAATTTTTCAATTGAATTTTGACATGTTTCTCTGCTTACGCAGTATGCTAATCTAACGTATCCCGGACCTGCAAATGATGATCCTGGAACCATCAAAATATTATACTCCTTTGCCTTCGCGACGAATTCTTTGTCATCAGCGATTGGGGACTTCATCCAAAGATAAAAGGCTCCTTCAGGTTTCAAGCACTCAAATCCCGCTTCTGTGAGCCCACTGTATAAGATTTCTCCATTTTTTCGATAAAACTCGACATCCGCCTCCGCATCAACACATCTTTCAATTACAAGCTGCATGAGCGATGGTGCATTGACACATCCTGAGACTCTATTGGCAATGGTAGCCGCTGCAATAAACTCATCACTTTCATCTGATTCATCTGGAATTACTATATACCCGATACGTTCTCCCGGAAGAGATAGCGATTTGCTGTATGAGTATGCAACTATTGTATTGTCATAATACTTTGTTACATATGGAACGGGCTTATCCACATAAACAAGTTCTCTGTAAGGCTCATCAACTATGAGATATATGACCGATTTTAGCTCGTGCTGTTTTTCCTCTAGCGCTGTTGCAATCGATTTGATGATGTCTTCTCCATAGATAACTCCTGTCGGATTATGGGGATTATTGATTATAACAGCCTTTGTCTTTGATGTTATAAGCTCCTTCATCTTCTCAACATCCGGCATAAAGTCTTCTTCGTTAGGTGGAACTACCACAAGCTTGCCATCATAATTGACTACATAATTCCCATATTCAACAAAATAAGGGGCAAATGTAAGAACTTCATCTCCAGGGTTAACCATTGTCTTCAGGCTAACGTTTAGCGCCGATCCTGCACCTACCACCATAATAATGTTTTTGGCGGAAAACTTAGTACCGTGAAGTCTATTCAGATGATCTGCGACTGCACTTCTTGTTCCCTCAAATCCTGCATTGTTCATATATCCATGGACCCTTACGGGATCCTCGTTTTCGATAATATCAATTATAGCCTCCTTGACCTCAATTGGTGCAGGCACATTTGGGTTTCCAAGGCTAAAATCAAAAACATTATCTTCGCCATACTTTGCCTTCATTTTTGCGCCCTCTTCAAACATAGCCCTTATCACAGAACTATTTTGAACTAGTGGCTCCATTTTCTTTGAAATCATTTTTAGCCCCTTTCTAATTCAATATTGTCTTGAATAGAATATTTTGTGTCAAAACTTTGTAATTTGAAACCTTGCGAATTTCATTTCGACTGTCAAAGAACTGAATCCATTCCTATTTTTAGTGCCTTAAGATTCAAGTCCACAAATTTTTCCTTAACATTATTTCTAATTATTGTTTCCCAATCAATGTCTTCAAGTGACATAATCTTAATTATTGTCCCCAGTAGTATAACGTTAGTCGCTTTAGAATTTCCAAGTTCTCTTGCCAGTTTTGTAGCATCCACAACAAAGGTTTTCTCCGCTGACTTCTTGATCTCATCAATTACATCCTTTGCATAAGTTTCTAAGCCTGTAGAAACTGTCATCGAAGGAATTTCGTAATCATTTACCACAACAGTTCCATTTGGTCTCAAATAAGGCATAGCTCTCAGTGCTTCCATCTTCTCAAATGCAACAATCATGTCGGCAGAGCCTTTTTCAATTATAGGGGATAGAACCTTTTCACCATATCTAACCTGTGAAATAACATCTCCTCCACGTTGGCTCATGCCATGAATTTCACTCATCTTAACGTCAAAGCCGTGCTCCATAAGTCCTATAGTCAGCATCTTCGCAGCAAGGATTGTGCCCTGACCGCCAACACCTGTTAACAAAACATTTTTAGTCATTGCTCCATCCTCCTTATTTCTTCTTTTGAATTGCCTGAACCGGACAAACCTGCATGCAGACATCACAGCCCACGCACGTATCAGGATTTATAAGCATCTTTCGTTTTTCATCCTGGAATTCAAGTGATGGACAGCCTGTCTTTTGACATTTCCTACATCCGATGCAAACTTCCTGATTAACAAAATTCTTTGTCGAGAACATACCTTCAAATTCATCTATGTCTTCTTGTGAAAACTTCTTAAGTACGCATGGCCATCTAGTAATAAGAACCGAGGCCTCATCAATTGCGATTAACTCATCAAGTGCTTTGTCAACCGCGTCAAGGTCATTAGGGTCAACCACTCGAACATGTTTTATTCCCATAGCTCTCACAAGAGGTTCTATTTGAATTTCACCTGCCGGTTCACCCTTAGCAGTAAAACCTGAGCCTGGGTTATTTTGGTGTCCCGTCATGGCTGTAATCCTATTATCCAGGATCACACTGATCGTCCTTGATTTATTATACACGGTATTCAAAAGTGAATTGATGCCGGTATGGAAGAATGTCGAGTCACCGAGGACTGCAACAACCCTCTTATTTACACCCGCTCTATCAAATGTCTGTTGAGCCCCATGGCCTACTGAAAAACTGGCTCCCATACAGACACAACTATTCATAGCATTATATGGAGGTCCTGCAGCGAGTGTATAACAGCCTATGTCTCCACTTATCATGATATCTTTTCTCTTACCAAGCCTGTAGAAGAATCCTCTATGAGGACATCCTGAACATAGGGTCGGAGGTCTTTTAATAACCTTGTCTTCTGCATATTCAACTCTTGGCAGTTCTTCTCCGTTAAGGCATTTTCTCAAAATGCCAGGAAGCATCTCACCGTATGGTGGGAACAGGTCTTTGCCATGAGGTTTGAATCCAAGGCTGCGCACAAAATCTTCAATGTAAGGATCATCTTCCTCAACGATGTATACCTCGTCAACTGCATTGCAAAATTCTGTAATTTTCTTAGGCGGAAGCGGCCATGTGAATCCAAGTTTGAGATATGAAGCCTCATCGCCAAAGACTTCTTTTGCATAATAATACGAAGGACCTGATGCTATTATTCCGATTTTTTTGTCATTCATTTCAACCCTGTTGTATGGGCAGGTTTCAGAAAATTCTCTCAATATTTCGGTTCTCTTCTCTATTTCAACCCTTAAGATTCTCGCATGTGCAGGAAGAGCTACATACTTCATTGGGTTTGGCTCCCAAGACTTAACATCTACATCCTTGCGCTCTCCAAGTTCCACGATTGATTTTGAGTGACAGACACGTGTCACAAGCCTGATCATGAACAAAACATTGTATTCCTCACTTAGATCAAATGCTGCCTTCATCATATCGAGGCACTCCTGACTATCTGCAGGTTCCATCATAGGGAATTTGCCGTGTTTTGCATAATTTCTATTGTCCTGCTCATTCTGAGAAGAAAACATGCCTGGCTCATCAGCGCTTATCAAAACCGTTCCACCGTTTACTCCCATGTATGCATATGTCATAATAGGATCCGCAGCCACATTAACTCCAACATGCTTCATTGATGCCATAGATCTTACGCCCGCCATTGAAGCACCTATCGCTGACTCCATAGCGACCTTCTCATTCGGTGCCCATTCAGCATAGATTTCCTCATATTTGGCTATATTTTCCAAAATTTCCGTGCTAGGTGTTCCAGGATATGCCGATGCATGACGAACACCTGCTTCATAGGCGCCTCTTGCAATCGCTTCATTACCCGTTAAAAGTTTTTTCATTACCTCCAACCTCCTAACCTATAAAATATTTATGGTAAAGTTTATTTAATTATATCCGAAATTAGACAACATGCTACAAGAGCATAATATTTTTCCTCAAATGTAGCACTTCGGGAATTCAAAGCGATTGGGCATTTAGCGCCCATGACAACTCCTGCCATCTTAGCACCGCCAAAAAGCAGCATTCCCTTAACCATCATGTTACCTGCGCTAATATTTGGTACTAGAACTATATCAGCATCTCCCGCTACGGGACTATCAAATCCCTTTATCTCGGCAGCTTCCTTCTTAAACGCAATATCTGTTGATATTGGTCCTTCAACATAGCATTCTCCAAGTTCACCCCTCTCGCAAGCAGCTTTTAGATTTGCCGCATCAACAGTTTCAGGCATCTTGGGATTCACGATTTCTAGAGCACATATTGCAGCAACCTTAGGCTTGTCATAACCCATGTAATTAAACATCCTAACGGCATTCTTTATCATACCTTCCTTCTGCTCATAAGTTGGATACATAATCATGCCACCATCTGTTACACCCACGATCTTGTGATACCCAGGTATCTCCAGCAGAGCTACATTCGACATCAAATTTCCGGTGGGAATTCCATACTCTTTGTTCAATACAGCCTTGAGTATTGTCTTGGTCTGCATCAGACCCTTTTGTAAAAAATCAGCCTTTCCATCTCTGACAAGTCTCACTGTTATTTCAGCCGATTCCTTCTCATCAGTACAGTTTATTACACTACCCGAAAAATTATCTATGCCATGTTCATGCGCAATTTCTCTTATTTTGTTCTCATCACCAACCAATATGTAATCAAGTAGACCATCTTCGTGTGCTTTGAAAACTGCCTCTAGTGTATGCCAATCATTAGCACAAGATACAGCAACTATTTTCTTCGGTCTTTTTAATACAAGTTTTTTAAGTTCTTGAAAATTTTTAAGCAAAGTTCAAACACCTCTCTCCCAACAAAATATCTTTATTGCTTAACAACATGAGTCCATAAATAAAAGCCCACATTGTCAGGCAACGAAAATCCACATAATTATTAGTAAATATACATCTATATTTTAGTCCTTTCCCCTTAAAATGTCAAAGGATTACGTGCTTACACATATTTCAAATTGACTTCCAAAATTAATTAATTTTTACGTCTATCAAAGACTCTTGTAACATTTTTATATACGACTATTTCTAAAAGAAATACCGCGGTCATCAACGAATTCCGCGGTAGTTTCAACTCATAAATTATTCAAACTAATTAAACCCTTAATTAACAATCTTATTAGCACTCAATTCCATGAGGTATTTTGATCAGTTTAATTTCTTGTTTCAAGAAGACCATAGTCTCCATCTTTTCTCTTATATAATACATTGACCGTTCCAGTATCTGCATCAAGATATACAAAGAACTGATGTCCAAGCATTTCCATCTGAAGGATCGCTTCTTCTTCGTCCATAGGTCTTAGCTGGAAAACCTTCTTTTTAACAACTTCTCCGTGTTCTTCCTCTTCTTCAATTTCAGGTAGGAACTCGAACTTCAATGCCTTATTATCATTGTAACGCTTTTGAAGCTTCCCCTTAAATTTTGACATCTGGCTGGATAACTTATCAACAACGACATCAATGGAATCATATATATCGTCTGAAATATCCTCAGCTCGGAAAATTGTACCCTTTGCTGAGATTGTTGTCTCAATTTTGTCGCGGCCTGCAACGTGAGACAAAACAACGTTTGCAGTAATGTCATCGGAGAAATACTTTCCCAGTTTGTCTAGTTTCTTCTCAATGGTTTCTTCAAGCTTACCATAAGTCCTGTAATTTCTTCCCAAAATATTAACCTTCATACTGCACCTCCTTGATACACTCTGAGTAATACAAACAATTTGTTTTACCCTTTAATGTATTATACCCTATAATACAGAATTTTAAAAGATTATTTTTAAAGTCTTACAAGCGCTTGACAATTCTCTCAAACATTGCACTCGCTTAGCAATTTGCTAAGGCATCACATCGCTGCGTTGCTCGAACAAAATACTGCATAAGCATTCACTTGGATACTACGCCCCTTACGCCCTCTTGACTATTTTGTCGAACTGCGGATAAACGAGGTACAAAACTACGCAAGTAATTATCAGCTCGGGAACCATGTATGACGCATTATAGGTTATTGAGTACCACAGTGGACTTACTCCCTTTGGCGCGTACATATACCAGAGTACCACGCCAGAAAAAACAAGTATCACAAAGCGGGCAAAAACGCCTACAAGTGCTCCCAAAACTGCCTTTGTTCTCGTTCCGTGGAAAATACCTGAAAGCCCTAGAGCTCCGAATGCGAGAATATAGTCGAGCAAAATTGACCAAGGGCTAAGTGAAAATCCGCCCTGCAAGAGAAATTGGAGCACACCGTAAACCATTGCTGTGAGAAGACCGTTTTCTACGCCCCATCTCGTCGCAAATAGAATTATCGGAAGCATGCTGACTGCTGTTATAGAGCCACCTTGAGGCATCTCAAAGACCTTGATGTAACTTAAAATTGTTGCAAGTGCAATCATCAGCGCACCCTCTACTAAAACATTAAGTTTTGTTCTACTCATAATAAAAAACCTCCTATATAATATGTGAACAAAATATCTGTTTGCCCAAAAAATCAAAGGAGGTCTACGTGCATAAGTTTCTTAAAAATATTATCTCAAACTCGCTACGTCGGCATTATCCGAATCAGCTAAAGGGTCGGGATATAATTGACATCCCCTCTCAGCAATAGCTCCCCTGTTTTATTTGGTTATATGTATATTTTAACGCTATTCAAAAAATATGCAAGTTAATTTTAGAAATATTTCCTATATATTAATGCACGCCCTATTTCTATGTTACAATATAGAGTGTATTGAAAAGTATATTATTTATAATTCTTATTATATCTAACAATAAAGGTCGGTGAAGATTATATATGGATGAAACAAATACCAGCATCGCTTCTAGCTTAAAACCATTGAATCAATCAACTTATCAGGTGAAAAGCACTCAGCGAAACAGCACCCAAAGGGAGATGGATAATCAGTTCTATCTGGAGTGTGAGAAGCATTGGATTTTTATGATTTTGATATTCGTAGGTGGTTTTTTCGGAGCATACACCTATACAGTCCGTGGCGGTATATTTTGTAATGCTCAGACGGCAAATATTGTTCTCCTCGGAATGGCTCTTGGCAACCAGGAATGGATGAAAATAATTTATCTTATTTCATCACTAATCGCATATCTTCTGGGAACTATGCTTTCAGAAATTCTTGCGAAGCATGTTAAAAGGTTTAAATTGCTTCGCTGGGATACAATATTCATTGGAATTGAAATCATTATTGTTGCGATTCTGGCTGCACTTCCCAAATCAGCTCCTGACCAGATATGCCAAATTTCTCTAAACTTCATTTGTTCCATGCAGTTTAATACCTTCAGGGCAAGCCAGGGAATACCTATGGCTACAACTTTTGTTACAAATCACATCAGACAGATAGCCGTTAATATTGTCCGATCGATCCGCGATCAAAACAAAAAAGCTTCAAGCAGGTGGAAGAGGCATTTCATTATGCTCATGCTATTTTTACTGGGTGCAGTTTTCTCTGCTGTGATGTGCATATATTTTGATGTACATGCACTTTGGTTTACTATTCCGTTCCTAGTATATGCATTTATTAGACTCTTAATCGCTGATAGGACTGTTGAGAAAGCATATTTATACAAAACACCTATGGGGCATTAAGGTTGTAAGTAGGAGGATTTTATTCGACAACAACCAACATCAAAACCTCAGTAAATTAGGAGATAAATTAGAAAGGTAAATTAGCAAGGTAAATCAGCAAGTTAGATTCTATAAATTTTCAGTTGACAATCTTATCTATTTGAGTTATCATGTCTTTAAACCGTTGAAGAAGAGTAGTAGCTTCAATCAAGTTTTCATCGAGAGAGTCGCGTATGGTGTGATGCGATATGAGAATCTGAAGTGAATGGACTTCTGAGGGCAAGCTGAACAGGATTGAAACATTCGAAGTGCTTGATATCCTAAGTATGTAAGACGCAGTGATTCGGCGTTAATTGAATCGGCGTGTGTTTGCACGTGCTTGAGTGGGTACATTGTAATAATGTGCCAAGCCGGGTGGCAACGCAGGAAATTACACTCCTGTCCCAGCAATTGTTGGGATAGGAGTTTTTTTGTCAACAAAATATTTATTTGGGAGAACGAAAATGAAAGAAAAAGACTGTTTAAAAAATTTACCGAAAAAAATATATCTTGAAGAATCAGAAATGCCCAAGGCTTGGTATAACCTCAGAGCTGATATGGTGAAGAAACCTGAGCCCCTTTTAAACCCTACAACTAACCAGCCCGTAACCCTTGAAGAACTTTCTAAGATATTCACAAAAGAAGGTGCAAAACAGGAGTTAGATGATAACACAAGGCTTATCCCCATACCCGAAGAGGTTCAAAAGGCATATGCTGCATTTAGACCGTCCCCTTTAGTAAGAGCAACCGAACTTGAAAGAGCAATCGGAACATCAGCTAAGATTTTTTATAAGTTTGAAGGAAATAATACGAGTGGCAGTCATAAACTGAATTCATCAATTCCTCAGGTATACTATGCTAAGCAAGAAGGCATCAAAAGACTAACCACAGAAACCGGTGCAGGTCAATGGGGTACCGCCCTTGCTATTAGCTGTGCACAAATGGGACTTGACTTATCTGTATTCATGGTAAGATGTAGCCATGATCAGAAGCCGTTCAGGCGTGAAATAATGAGAACCTTCGGTGCTAATGTATTAGCCTCACCATCAGAGGAAACTAATGCGGGCAGAGAAATCCTTCAAAAAACGCCGGAAACTCCCGGAAGCCTAGGTGTCGCAATATCTGAGGCGGTTGAAGTCGCAATGAGCAATCCTGATACAAAATATGTCTTGGGCAGCGTCCTAAATCAAGTCATGCTTCATCAAAGCGTAATAGGGCTTGAAAGCAAGGCTGCACTCGAAAAATACGGCATCAAGCCTGATATAATCATCGGATGTGCGGGAGGAGGTTCAAATGTCGGCGGACTAATGTCACCTTTCCTCGGAGAAAAAATCCGAGGCGAGTGTGACTATAAATTTATAGCTGCCGAATCTAGTTCCTGTCCATCTTTCACAAAGGGAGAGTTTAAATATGATTACTGCGATACCGGTAAGGTTACCCCTATGGCAAAAATGTACACCATGGGATACGACTTTATCCCTCCAGCAAATCATGCTGGCGGTTTAAGATATCACGGTATGAGTCCTACCCTTTCAGAACTTTACAATCAGGGCCTTATAGAGGCATATGCTTACGAACAGCACGATGTATTTGAAGCAAACACAATATTCGCTCGTTCTGAGGGGATCTTGCCTGCACCTGAAAGCGGACATGCCATTAGAGCTGTCATCGATGAGGCGAAAAAATATCCGTCAGATTCAGATGATGCACCGGTTATACTTTTCTGCTTAAGCGGTACTGGACAATTTGACATGATGGCTTACGAAAAATACAACAAAGGGGAGCTCTAGTAGCACACAAATTCAAGTTATAAATCACATAAACCTAAAATCGAGTGGTAGGGATTGACTAACCCCCGTCCTCTAACACCAAGTAAAAGCCTCTCGGTCTATTACAGTCGGGAGGCTTTATCGTAATCTATGTTTCTTAGCTTTATCGTAATCTTTATTTCTTAGCTTTACGTTATCTTTATTTCTTAGCTTTATTTCTATCTCTTATAATTTATCTTTGGCTTTATCCTTCTTTATATTTCTATTAACAGGAATAGTATAAACTGTTCTACACTTTATCTAATAGAACTGTTTTTTCTTTTTATTTCTATAAAGCCCAATCCAAGCACTGAAAGAATAGCCATGCCTGCTATCATAGTCATTCCAGAATCGTCCGCAGTGTTAGGTGCTACTTTTTCTTTCTTTGTTTCAACCTTATTATTAGGCTTTGTTTCTGTAGAATCATTCGGCTTAACAGGCTTATCTGGCTTAGGGTTATCAGGGGCGTCTGGCTTATCTGGTTCATTATATTTTAGTGTTAATTTAATATCCTTTGTAGTCGGATCTGTTGAGTCTTCTCCACCTTTTAATTGCATACCTTTCCAAGTATAATTGAAGTTTATAGTCTTTCCTGATTTTAGATGCGTAGCCTTAGCACTAAAGGTTCCTGATATTGTACCATTTATAGTATAATTGACATCTGATTTTGCCTTCTCATTAAGCATAACACCCATAACATTTACTTTAAGATGTGCATCGGCACCTTCAACAGCTTCCTTTACTTCCTTAAAGGTCTTAACATCACCCTTTACGGACATAACAACGGTAATAGTCTTTCCTTTAATACTATGACTTGTTATCTCAAACTTATCATTTGCACCAAGTAATTCAACAGAATAATTATCCATAAAATCAAGCTGCTCAGGTAGTGTCATAGTCGCTGTGAAGCTTGTCTTTATATCGGACACCGCAATATTTGTCGGTATCTCAGATGCTGGATATTTCTTCTCAAGCTCAGATAATTCATCTTTGATTGGCGTAACATCTAACAGTCCTGTCATAGTAAGAGAATTATCTTTCTTTGCGATATAAACATTCTTATTTTGTGTGTCATTATTTACAAGCATATCGCCGTACAAAATACCTTCTTTGGTAATATCCTGCAAATCAGGTGCCTTATATCTTACGCTTAAAGAAATCTCGTTCGGGCTAAGCTTGTTCTTTCCAGCTTCAGACTGCTTTCCATTCCAGGACAGATTGAAATTTATTGCATTATTACTTTCAGTATTTACAGCCTTCGTGTTTAAATATCCTTTTACTGAACCAGTTGCGGTATAGTCGGTATTAGGCTTTGCATTATCTGCAAATCTAACTGTTTTGTATGCGACCTTAAGCTCATCATCTACTTTGTTTATCTCTTCTTTAAGTTTTTTAAATGTAGTGATATTATTTGAATCTACAAGCTCAAAGTCAACAGTCAGAGTTTGCCCTGAGACAGTCGATTTGCTTATTTGGAATGTTCCATTGCCACCAAAAAGAGTAGCCTCCTTATCGCCTGCAAATTTAAGTTCTTCTGGCAAATTAAGCTTTGCTTGGAATCCTGTCTTTAAATTTTCAAGTCTGATGTTCTTTGATACTGCTTGATACTGTTCTTCAATGCTCGTCATTTGATTTTTAATAGGTTTTACATCAAGAACTCCAACAAAGTTCATATCAGCATTTTCATCTACAGTAATAGCATCTGAACCTGTATCATTGCCAAGCCTTAAATCAGCGTCTAAATTTATCAATTGTGTATGTGTAGGAACGGTAGGTTTTGCAAAAACCTCTGACTTAGAAAACTCAGGTGCTAAACTGTTTGAAGCCTTATCAGTACTGAAAACTTTTTTTGTGAAATTATATAAGGTTCCACTGCCATGAGTTTCAAAGTTTCCCTCCGCCTTTATATTCTTCAATTCAGCAGCTCTAGCCTCATCAACACTATTTGCAGAAACAGTGTAAGGTATATTGATATTTATAGCCTTATCAGATGCAGCACCACCGTCATTAGTATAATACTTATAGATTGCTTTCCAATTCTCATCACGAAGCGGGAATTTGAATGAAACCGTCTGTCCATTTACCTCTCTCTTAAATTCAGCACCATTGAACATCGTAGTTGTGTTGCTCATAGTAATCTTCGAGTTATCAATCGTTACACCGTCAGGGAATATTACACTATATTCAACATATGCAATACGATTTGCACCATCCTTGCCATGAGGATACCAATTATTGTCAGCTGCCGACTTCATATCAGCCTCGAGATCAGGCAGGACTTTCACAATAGGGATATTCGCATTCCAATTTCCCTCATATGTACCCTTATTGCTGGATTTGTCACCCTTGACTACCCCCGTTGTGGTAACATACCTAGAAATCTGCAAAACAGTTGTATCAGCGGCATGCGATACATTCGTTCCATACTGAAATACACAAAATATCATCAGCATCGCCGTTGAAAGCGCAAGCAATCTTTTGACTGACTTTTTCGATTTTTCCATTTTCATCATATTATATCTTATTCCTTTCTACTACAATATATTTTATTTTAACTACACTTAACAATTTAGTTTTAACTACCATTAACAACTTTGTATTAGCTGCTCTTAAGATAAGTAGTAACTCATATACTTTATTATTAAAAATGTTTTTAATATTTAAAGTCAATTCTAAACTTAGGCATTTCTTCTCCTCTTGAAAAGTGACATGAGAAGCAAGGAGGAGAAAAATCCCCCAAGAGCCATGTATGTGATTGGGTGATTTTTATCTCCTGTTCTTGGAGATTCGACTTCTTTCTTTGGTTCCTCGTATTTGTTTTTAAATACAATTGCCTTAGACGTTTCACCTTCTTTTGCGTTTACGTCTTCCTTCTTTTCGATACTTTGAGTTGCAAATAGCTCTCCGTCTTTATCCTTCACCTCAAAAGTAATCACATAGACTGATTTGTCATACTTGTAGTTTTTAACACCATCGTTGACTTCAGTAATCTCATATCGGTATGTTCCAGGTAGTTTAAATTCTATGTTGCCAAATTCACTTGAACCGCTTCCTTTGATTGTAGTTGTTTTGACGCCGTCCTTGCTTCCCTCAGGCATTGGATTGTTTTCATCGAGTGCCTTAAACTTAAATGTAAATGTAGTTTGATTCTTCGGATTACCTTCAACAATCTTAGAAACAGGTGGATCTACAATTACCGGCTTAGGATTATACGTATTGGTTACAACAAACCCTTTCTCCTGAGTGCCCGTTATTTCTGATTCGTAACCGGCGAGTTTTTCCTCAGAAATAGTATAGCCTATTTTCTTGCCGTCATTGTATTCAGGCAAGTCTTTAAAGGTACCCTTCCAGTTATTTTCAGCATTAAGGATTAGCTTTTTATCTGTAGTCTTACCATCAGCTAATAAATTAATAGTTACCTGATCTTTTCTCTGATCTTCCGGACCCTTCCATTCCTTGCTTACATTTATATCACGAAGCTTAGGAGTATGAGTGTTGGTAATAGTTGTTCCATCGATTTTACCTTTATAACCGTGTGGTACATCTTCTTTAACACTATAGGTTATCTTTTCGCCTGCTGCATCGTATGTAGGCAGGTTTTTAAACGTGTAATGCCATTTTGAATCTTTTATTGCCTTTGCAGTTTTACCTGTGTCTTCTCCATTGGCTAGAAGGTGAATGGTTACGGAGCCAGGACGAATTCCGTCTTGGTTATTAGCATCGTCCCATACTTTTTTACCAGCTATATCGATTTTCGGATTAGGCTTATTCGTCAGCTTAAGAATCAAAACCTTCTCACCATTTTCGTCAGTCTCTACAGTATTATGTGATAAAGTTACATCCGTATCTTCCTTTGGGAGGAGATAGCCATCAACAGTTTTGACTTCTTTAACTATGTATTTACCATATGGGACAAGCTTGAATACAGCTTCACCGTTTTTGTCAGTAACTATATTTTTAATTACTTCACCCTTGTAGTTTTTTACAGACTTGCCATTCTTGGTTTGTAGATTAAACTCAACTCCTTCCAGTTTCTTTAGGTTTCCGTCTTTTGTTTTCTCGTTTTTGGATGTTTTAATAATTTTTATTGATGCATAATTAGTCTCGAGTGCAACATTATTAATCTGGCTTTTATGTGCAGGATTCAATGCGAATCCTTTTGTGTTTGCTGTATTATCCTTTATTGATTCTGTGTCAATTGAATTTGCAACTGCTTCTTCTCCTTCGGATTTTTTAGAAAAGTTATAATTACCATCTTTAACAAAGCTTATCATATATTCGCCTCGTTTATATACAGGAATTGAATACTCTCCCTTTCCATTGGTTATTCCTGTAATATCTTTATCATTGAAATCCTTAGCCTGTGAACCGTCTTTATTCAGCACATTAACCTTGAAATCTTTTTGTAAAATATCGCCTTTGTTTGGATCGTACTTACCATCTTTATCGATGTCCAAGAAGGCGATACCGGTGACCTTATACTTCGTAAACCTAACCTTCGTGATATTGCCTTCGGTGTAGCTCGTCCCGTCCGTACAAAATGCGGAGGAATTTACGGCCACGTCATTTTCTTCATCCAGCGAGGTATCTCCCGTAATCTTCGATGGAAGCAAGATATTTAATTCTTCCTTCGATTTCAGTGCTTGACCATCTTTTAAGACAATCTTGACGGATCGAACTTCTGAAAAGTCCTTCACCTGGTCCGCCGTAAGCCATTGTCCGTCACGGACGCTGGCCAGATCACTTCCCTGGTCGGTCAGCTGGTAGAAAAAGCTCACCTTATCATTAACGGTTTGGTTATTCGCGTCTTCCAGCGACTTTGTCAGCGGCATGGCAAAGGTGGATTGCCTATTTGGATATTCTCCTTTTTCATTCGGGCTGATGCTGTGGTCGTCTTTGTGAGGCAGGACATCGATGATGCTGAGTGTATCAATATCCTTAATGGAATTGTTGAAGATATTGATCTTCTGGGTGATATCGTACCCCAAATCCCCGGTGACCTCTTGTTGGAATTCCACGTCATGTTTTACCGCGTTTTTGATTATCAATTCCATTGGTGGTACAAAGGTGACCGTCGTATGCTTTTGCATGAAGATTTCGGTCGTGTCTCCGTCTTGGTCCAAATCCAAGGCATCAACATAGTCGTTAGCGTTATCGCTTGCCGGCAGCGGACGGATAAAGTCATTATCATCATAGGTCATGTAGTTGACGAAATCACTTTCTCCACGTGCTGCGTACTTGGTTGCACGAAGTTTCAGCTTAATGGGATAATGGGTGCTTTTCTTGATTGTCCCATAATCGACGATAACTGCCGTCTTACCGGATCCTTGATAATTCTCCACCGTCGTAATCGTCGGATCTGCAATTTTGATGCTATTCCAGTTCGAATCATGCATTTCTTTTTCATATTTACCGGCATATTCATAGCCGGAAGGAAGAAGTGTAATCGTCTTAACGTTTTTTAATTCTTCCAGCTCTCCGTAAGGAACATTATTATCATGAGCGATTCTCGGAAGTTCCGGTCCCACCAGATAATCAAAAGTGGCATCTTCCTTATATTGAACAACCTGAGGCTTGCTGATATAGGAATCTACCGTTGGGTGCAGTGGGGTTACCGTAAAATATGTTGGCTTGCCCAGAAAACCTACATATTTGCCTTTCACAGGATTATTACTATCATCTAATCTGGTAACCGCACATTCACTTTCATAGGTGTGCATGCCATCTTCCAGCTTCCGAAGAGCATCTAGTTCCGACGAAACAAACCACTGTCTTTCCCGGAGCTGAAGAGTCATATTATCCAGCTCCACCGGGTTTTGAAAGCGTACGACCAGCTCTACATAGTTTCGGCTGCTATCTTCAATCTTTACAAGTTCATCAAGCTTAATATTTTCTTTTATAAGCCTATCATTGCCGTCTTTATCAATTCCATAAAGCTTGGTATTTCCTGTATTAATCGCACTCTTGATGGCCGCCTTATGCTTATCATTATTCGTGTTTTGTCCATTACTAATAATCGCACGGAGCTGTACACTCTTAAAATAGGTTGCGTTGGTCAACAATTTCGTGTAGACTTCCGTAACCTTATCCGTTTTTCCCCCTTCGTATGGATTCGAATAACTGCTTCCTTTATTCCAGTTCGAAATAAATGTGGTAAGAGGAATCCCTCCCTTGTCGGCCATGTTGAAGTTGCCTTTATAGAGCTTACTGTTCAGATGGTAATACTCCGGATGGTAGATATAATTAAATTCATCCGCTATATTGTAGCTCTTAAAAGAACGTTTATCGTAGGAAAAAGTACTACCCCCTGGAAATGCGTACGGTATAAAGGTAAAGTTCTCATATCGCGTTCCAAGAAGTTCCCCGCCAGTACCATCTTCATTGGCGTTTTTATAATAATCAATTCTTATCGGCAGCTTTTTATTCACCGTAACGCCGTTATCCTTCATCACGGAGTTTGCATACGTTGCATATCGCCCGTTTGTTGCTCCTGGTACGCCATTTCTCATTGTGTCGAACGTTGGATTTGGTATCAGAAAAGTGTAGACATTCTTATCCTGTTTCCAAGTATACTTACCTTTTAGTCCGTTAACGCTGTGATATCCTTTGCCATCTGGGCTAAATTCACGAAATCCCGGCTCGTCCTCCTGATAGGTATAAACAATTTTCAGATTCTTCGGATATTCAATACCCACGCTCTCATTAATGCCGTCAATCTTTTTCGGATAGACCGCTGCAAAAACATTGGTTCTATTTCCATCTCGCGCAATAGTTTTCGTATCGCCTGCTTTATCGATATATCCCCATACTTCATAATCGTGTCCGTCATTATTTACTGTTTTTTTAATATTATACATTCCACTGTTACCATGAGTGGACCAAAGCTCAAATCCGACCGTCTTGGCTGTATAGGTTTGCTTGACTTCCTTGACAAGCGTATCGTTTCCATCAAAAAGCTGCGCCTGGGCTTCAATCGAATCTCCATTTTTGGCATGATGTCCGTCGAAGGTAAAATAGTATTGATAGGTGTAATGTGTTCCTCCGGTGAGACGAGTATAGGTGTATTTGATATATTGATAATTTTCATCTTCATATCGTTCTGTCTTTCCCGCTGCGGAATCGACAAATTTCACATCCATAATTTTGTCCGTCTTGGGCAGGCGAAGAAGGAGATACGGATTTTCGATGGCATAGTTGTTGCCGGAAACATCCAAATCGACGACGCTGTTGACGACTTGCTGCGTATACCAATCCGTAGGCATCACTTCAAGTTTATTTTCAACGAGCCGAGAAATCTTGAGCTCTACCTTTCCAGTTGATTCTCCCGGAGCCTTAGCTGGTACACTTATTTTTTTTGGCACGTTCAGGGCTAGCTTTTTTTGTGGACTTTTTTCTCTTTGATTCTGAATTGAGTCCTCTGATATCGTTCTTTCATTATTCTCTAATACGATATCGTTATTGGGTTTTCCCTCAGGCGTAGACAGTGGCTCTGTGGTTTCTACGGTTTTGTTTGTGCGATTAATATTCTCGTCTGAATATGCCAAACTGCATGTAGGCAAAGCAGTTGTAATAATTACAAGTGCTGTCAAAATGCAAGTGAGAACTTTTTTAACACTACTTTTCATTAACTACCTCCTATCAAATCTTCCTAGATTTATTTACATTAAAAAAAGCAAAAATAACGCAACTAAAACATAGCTACGTATTTTCGCCTTTGAATTTAAAAATATGAAATAAAACAGATTACTTGTCTGTCTGTCTGTCTGTCTGTCTGTCTGTCTGTCTGTCTGTCTGTCTGTCTGTCTGTCTGTCTGTCTGTCTGTCTGTCTGAGTGTATTTTGAAACTAAATAATTGTCAAGACCCATATCACCATATCCTCGAAATTTTGAAAATATTTTCGATTCTTACATGCACAAGGTTGCACAAAAAATATTAAACAGTGAAATACATTTCAATTTATTTTAGAATACTACTATACAATATAAAAATCAAGTGTTTTACTTTAATTATATAAAAAATTATTAGGTTAATTAGTAAAGTACACCGCAATACGCACCAAAAAAGCACTATATTAATTTAATAAACCAATACAGCACTTTTCTATCAACAATTGTTCCCCTCTATATATTTATTTACAAGCAGCCACAAGATCCTTTGCAAGTTCATCAGCTGCTTCAAAATTTTCCTCATCTGGATTCCAGTTGCATTTAGCCTGGGTTTCGATAACATCAAATCCAGACTCTGTCAAATTCTTTCTCAAAATATCGCAAGCTTCTCCCGACCAGCCGTAGCACCCGAAAACTCCAGCCTTCTTGCCCTTGAATCGGCATTCCTTCAGGAATTCCATCCAGCCCCCTACTGACGAAAGCATATTTTGTGCTACCGTTGGAGAGCCAACCGCAATCGCTTTCGATTTAAACACTTCAGTCATTATATCATTCTTGTCGAACTGCGAAATATTGTAGATTTTCACTACAGAATCAGGGCTTTCCTTCTTAATTGTCTGTGCAATCCTATGAGCCAGCTTCTTGGTGCCGTCCCACATTGTATCATAAATTACCGTAATCTGATCTTCCTGATAATTATCCGACCAATCCTTGTATGCCTGTATAATTTCAGGTATCTGTGATCTCCATATAGCGCCGTGTGAAGGCGCGATTAGTTCAATTGGCAGATTCATCTTATCTAACTCTGCCATTTTCATCTTGCACATTGGAGCAAATGTATGAATTATGTTTGCAAAATACTTCATCGCCTCAGACCACATATCGCAGTTGTTTGCTTTGTCGTCGAACATTTCTTCAACTGCATAGTGCTGGCCAAATACGTCCATTGAGAACAAAATATTATCGCCCGTCATGAATGTTGCCATACTGTCAGGCCAATGAAGCATACGCATTTCAATGAATTTCAATTTCTTCCCATTTCCTATATCAAGTTCATCTCCAGTTTTCACAACATGAAAATTCCACTCAGGATGATGGTATTGACCAACCAGTGATTTAACGCAGTTTGCAGTACAGTAGATTGGCACATCCGGAATCTCAGATACTATGGCCTCTAGCGATCCACTGTGGTCTACCTCACCATGTTGAGCAATTATGTAATCTATTTCTTTAAGATCAATCTCTTTTTTGAGATTATCGACAAATTCATTCTTATGAGGTGCCCATACGGTATCAACCAGCACAGTCTTTTCCTCGCGAATTAGGTAAGCATTCTGGCTTGATCCTCTGTTGATACTGTAATCATGACCATGAAACCATTCCAATTCCCAGTCAATCTTGCCGACCCAATAAACATTGTTTTTGACTTTCTTGAACATTTTCTTCCATCCTTTCTATGAAATAAGCTAAATGATCTTTATATTGTTATTTGCTTGATTCTTATATTAGATCTAAAATTCTATAAACTACTTTTTTAGAACCTAATAATATATAACCAAATTTATCGTTACAAAACATTAGCATTTGTTTATATGTATTTTTATTATATCATTTTTCGAGAAATTTTAATATATATTTAGTATATTTTTCTATTTTAAAGGGAATATTTTGCTAGATGTAAAGGAATTATTTTACTAGATTTAGGTTGATTTTATACTCCATGGGTATATAATAAATACAAGATATAGTATGTAAATAGAGAGAAGGGAGGTCGATAATTTGCCGAAGTTTGATATGCACTGTCATACTAAAGAAGGTTCTATCGACGCTAAAATTTCTATCAAAGAATATATTCAAATTCTAAAATCTAAAGGTTTTACTGGAATGCTCGTCACTGATCATGATTCCTATAAGGGATATCGCCACTGGCGTTCAAACTTAAATAATCAGGATGCTGCTGTAGATAATTTTACAGTTCTTATGGGAGTTGAATATGATACATGCGATGCAGGACATTTTATTGTAATCATGCCTGATGGTGTGGAGTTACAGGTTCTTCAAGTTAGGGGTATGACCTTCAAGGCTCTCAAAGAAGTTGTTCACAAAAATGGCGGCGTGCTTGGTCCAGCTCATCCTTTTGGAGCAAAGAGTTCAAGTGCCATGTTTTTTAATAAACTTATGAGAAATTTTGATATGCTGAGCGAATGTGATTTCTTTGAAGCCTTTAATACTTGCGAGACCGAAATAGCTAACCAAGCGGCAACGATTTGTGCTAGTAGGTTAGGGTTACCTTGCGTAGGTGGTTCAGATTCTCACAAAAGAGAATATGTAGGTACCGCATATACTAAATTTAACAGAGCAATAAGATGTAACAACGATATGATTGATGCGATTAAAAACAACGATATTTCTGACTTTGGTGGGCAGGAAAGAGAATTTCTCAAAAAGCACAAAAAGAGAAATTCAGTATTTGCCACCTATGGTTTTAGATCATACAATAGAGTTCTAGGTTATATCTTTTCGCCGTTTAGAAACATGATGCATTACCTAGCAATGATTGATTAATGATGATTTATAAATGTGAAGGTGAAAGCAAATAAACATAAGTTCCATAACACCATCAAAATTACTATTTATTACGCGCAAGTACAATATAGATAAGAATCTAAATTAAAGAATCCTCGCAAAGCGAGGATTCTTTCGTTTATTATGAACATGCTCTAGCCTTATTATTTAAAAATTTCTGAAAGACTAAAACGCCCCTAGTCGAATACCAAGGACGTTTAAAACAATCAATTATTAAATTCTGTACAATCCAAGCCTAAAATTAGAATTGATAATTATTTGCGATGATATTATATGATAATAACTCGATCGCCTGCCGATAAATAACGATAAAAAGTCTGCGCTGCACTATTCGGCATATTTACACAGCCGTGAGATCCCCATCCAATGCGGTATGTATTCCCACCAAATTGATTTGACCTTAACCAATATGCATCATGAAGACCGTGTCCTTGATGCGTAAAAGGCATCCAATAATTAACATGTAAATGATACCCTGGTCCAGTTAAATAAGTGTTTGTAGTTTTATATAAAATACTGAAAGTTCCTCTAGGCGTTGGCGTTGACGGTTTGCCTGTTACAACGAGTGAGCTGCTTACCATTCTTCCATTAACCCATAACTGAACATTTTGCTTTGATAAGTTTACTAAAACATATCTCTGATATGGATACGGCCCCGTATTCACGGCTCTATTGTAATCTGCCTTTGAAATTAATCCTGTGGTAGGATTTGGCTTTATATTCGCCCATCTATACCTAAACGGAGTTTTCACTTTGCTTCCGTCCGTATTCATATAATAAATCTTTTCACCAAAAGTTATGAACTGGTTATGATAAAGTGCTCCATAGCCCCCATGTGCAAAATAGTTGTCTTCTCTCCAGCCTGATGCGGCAAGTTTACCATAAGACTCATCTTCAAGGTTTCCGATAGCATCTGCATATCTATATACTCCATCAGCCCCTCTAAAGTGTCCCAAAACTACGCTGCCGTCGCTTCCCATGTAATATCCATAACTACCAAAGGTAATCATCTGATTTGTATAAAGGCTTCCGCCTGGTGATGCGAAATACTTTTTACCATCAAAATAAATCCAACCTGCAGAAGTTTTCCTTTTGCCACTACTATCAATATAGTATAGTTTTCCATCTGCAGACTTTTCAATTCTCTCTTGTCCAGAACTTCTTGTGGAGTTGGAATCTATATGACTGTCCTGTGAAGTACTATTGGACTCCGCTTTGTCATTGCTTCCTTTATTATCATCCTTCAACAGATCTTTATTTGTGTCATCTACAAGTTGCTTACTATTAGACTCCACCAAAACATCAATTGTATTTTCGGCTTCTACGTTTTCTTTATTACTATCTGAACTGACATCAGATAGGCTCCCATCTGCATGTACAGAAACTTTAAAGCAAAACAGACAGAATACAATAGCAACTACTGTTAAAATAAAGCTAAATAATTTTTTCGAAGTTCCTCTCATCATGTTTCTCCATACTGTTCCAATCTATTCCCTCGAATTTAATTATATCACCCCCCCTTATTTTTCAACATCTTTTATGCTGTAGCAGTTAATAAGGTTTCTTACCTAGATAAACGAAAGCAAGCACACAATCTTAACATATTATTATGCATTATACGTCAAGCCTAATTGCAACCAAGAAATTAACCAATTTCTACTTGTTCAGCTGAATTAACAGCCATATCGACAAGTCTATCAACATCAAGTTTAGACTCCGAATTCAAAATTTTTTCAAGCCTTGGTTTTGTTACGGGATGCTTAGGCAAAAACACAGTACAACAATCTTCATATGGTTCTATCGATTTTTCGTATGTCCCTATTTTCTTAGCCATATCCATAATTTCCACCTTATCCATACCTATCAAGGGTCTCATGACTGGCAATTCTACAGACTGATCTGTTACAACTAATGCCTCAGCAGTCTGACTAGCAACCTGTCCAAGATTTTCTCCTGTGATTAGCATCAGATCTTTCTGCTTAAGAGCTATCTTTTCGGCTATCCTCATCATAAACCTTCTCACCAAAATAGTGGTTTCATCCTCAGGACAATTGTTGACAATTTCTTCCTGAATCGGTAACAAGTTAATGACAGTCATGTTTATTTTGCCGCAGTATGATGAAATTATTTCTGCAAGTTCCTCAACTTTCTGCTGTGCCCTAGGGCTTGTATATGGATATGAATGGAAGTGGACGGCATCAATAACCATGCCTCTCTTTGCCATCATCCATGCTGCTACAGGAGAGTCAATACCTCCAGATAATAGAACCATACCTCTGCCATTAGTTCCAAGAGGCAATCCTCCTAATCCATTGATTTTTTCAGTATATATGTACGTTTTGTCAACTCGTAAATCGACAAAAAGATGACAGTCTGGATTGTGTACATCGACTTTTAACACCTTGCATCCCTTAAGGACGCACGCTCCAACTCTAGCTGCTATCTCAGGAGATTTTATAGGGAAGTTTTTATCAGCTCTTTTTGCTTCCACCTTAAATGTCTTCACGCTTTCGTTCTCGATCATAGAATTCATAAATTCTACAGCCTTCAAACCAATTGCATCAAGATTTGATTCTACTTCAAACGCCGGGCTAACAGAAGAAACACCAAAGACCTTTGATATTTCAGCAATAACCTCTTTTGTATCCGATTCGAGCGGGGTACGCACAAATATTAGACCTTCTTTTCGGCTCACCTTGCTGCCTTTAATGTTTTTCAAATTTTTCCTTATTCTTTCTACAAGGATGCGCTCAAAATACGGTTTATTCATGCCCTTAAGAGCAACCTCTCCACATCTTACAATAAAGATTTTTTCTTCATTCATCATCTATATTTATCCTTCTCTAAAAACTCCCAAGTTTTCTAAACTTTTTGACGGCATCTTCTAGAACCGTCAAAACAGCATCTATTTCTTCAGCAGTATTTTGTATGCTCAGACTGAATCTTATTGCTCCCTCTATTTCTTTGTCGGTCTTACCCATAGCTTTAAGCACGTGACTTTTGCTGTTTTTGTTGGATGAGCATGCCGAACCTGTGCTTACAAAGATTCCCTTAGATTCAAGTCTGTGTAGAATTACCTCTCCTCTTGTCCCCATAAAGCTTGCATTAAGTATGTATGGTGTGCAGTTATCTGGGCTATTTATTATTACATCTCCAATATCGATAACCCCTTTTTTTAATCTCCTCCAAAGCATCTTTACTTTTTCGTAATTCTCTTGAATGTTTGGGACAATCAACTCAGTGGCTTTCGCCATTCCTACAATTCCAGGCACGTTCTCAGTACCTGATCTATATCCCGATTCTTGATTTCCGCCATAAATTAACGGACTTAGCCTTACAGCACTTTTCTTATACAAAAATCCAATCCCTTTAGGGCCATGTATTTTGTGCCCACTAGCAGTTAGGAAATCTCCTTCAAATCCGTTCATATCAAGTTTGCCATAGGCTTGCACCGCGTCCGAGTGAAACAAAGCATCTCCCTTAATTTCGTTTATTTTCTTTATTGGGAATATTGTGCCAACCTCGTTATTTACAGCCATTGCGGATATTAGAATGACGTCTTTTGATAAATATGACTGCAATTCATCAAGATTCGGATTACAGTATTCATCTACAGACACCTTAATTATATTGAACCCTTCTTTTTCTAGGAATTTGCAAGTTTCTAGGATTGCTGGGTGTTCAACTTGTGTAGTTATTATAGTTTTGCCGACACGTCGCCTATCTCTTGCAACACACTGCAAAACATTGTTGTCACCTTCAGTACCTCCTGAATTAAAGGTTATAGTGCTTTCTTTTTTCCCTAAGCTATTAGCAATTATTTTTCTCGATTTCTTTAAAAGTCGCTCGCTTTCAAACCCTTTAGTATGTAACGATGAGGGATTCCCATATAAGAAATCAAGAGTCTCTTCCATAGCACATACGACATCTTCAAAAGGTTTTGTTGTAGCACTATTATCTAAGTATACTTCTTTCATTTGAACTATCCTATTTCTATTTTTTATTTAAATAACTCCCCATTTACATGAGGAGTCGTAATCTAACGTATTCTCAATATTGTATTTGACTTAACTACTTAGCATATTCAATAGCACGTGTTTCTCTCAATACATTTACCTTAATCTGACCGGGGTATTCCAGTTCAGATTCAATTTTCTTTGAAATTTCTCGAGCAAGAAGTGCAACCTCATCATCTCTAACTTGATCAGGTTTCGCAATAATTCGTACTTCTCGACCTGCCTGAATAGCAAATGCTTTTTCAACACCATGGGTGGTTGCAGCAAGATTTTCAAGCTGTTGCAATCTTTTGATGTACACTTCTAGTGTTTCTCTTCTAGCACCTGGTCTTGCAGCTGACAAAGCATCTGCCGCAGCAATCAAAACAGCCTCCATGCTCTGTGGTTCATAATCACCATGATGCGCTGCCATCCCGTTGATAACTGCCTGACTTTCTTTGTATTTTCGAAGAATGTCTATTCCTATATCAACATGTGTACCTTCATACTCATGATCCAGTGCCTTACCTATATCGTGAAGAAGACCGGCTCTTTTTGCAAGTTTAACATCTAGTCCGAGTTCTCCCGCCATAAGACCAGCGAGGTGTGCAACCTCAATCGAATGCTTAAGAACATTTTGACCATACGAAGTCCTATACTTCAGTCGACCAAGTAGCCTTACAAGTTCTGGATGGAGATTATGAATGCCCACTTCAAATGTAGCTTCCTCTCCTTCTTCCTTCATTATTTGATTTACTTCTTTTGTGGCCTTTTCAACCATTTCTTCAATCTTCGAAGGATGAATTCGACCATCCAAAATGAGTTTTTCTAGGGCAACTCTTGCAATTTCTCTTCTAACTGGGTCAAAGGCTGATATTATAACAGCCTCAGGTGTGTCATCAATAATAAGATCAACACCGGTGAGAGTCTCAAGTGCAATTATATTCCTTCCCTCTCTACCAATTATCCTCCCCTTCATATCGTCATTAGGAAGTGAAACAACTGAAACAGTAGATTCAGCAACATGGTCGGCTGCACACCTTTGGATAGCCCCTGTAATAATATATTTTGCTTTTTTATCAGCTTCTTCCTTCGCTTCAGATTCGATATTCCTAATCATTATAGCTGCATCATGTCTAATATCTTTTTCTAACTCTGAAAGCAAAATTTCTTTGGCCTCATCTCTTGTGTAACCCGATATCTTTTCAAGTTCTTGAATCTGCTTTTCAATAAAACTGTCCACTTCTTGGTTTTTCTTATCAAGAGTTTCTTGTTTCCTTACAATATTAGCTTCTTTCTTTTCAATGTTCTCTATCTTTCGATCAAGTGATTCTTCCTTCTGTAGTAATCTCCTCTCAGACCTTGAAAGTTCATTTCTCCTATCTTTAACCTCTCTATCAAGGTTACTTCTGATTCTGTTAGCGTCTTCTTTTGCTTCTAAAACAATCTCTTTCTTAATTGATTCCGATTTCTTCTCTGCATCTAGTATTAAATTTTTTGCCTTCTGCTCGGCATTGCCGATAGTTCTCTCTCCTACATTTTTTCTGTATATATATCCAATCAGTAGGCCCAAGATTAGGGCAATTAATCCAACTAAAATTACAATAAATACTGGAGACATTCTAGCACCTCCTTCATTTTGAATTTTTAGCGTAAAATTGTGCGTTAATAATATATAGTATAATAAAATCTGAATTACATCTTAAATATAATTAAGTAATTTCTCAGAAATAACACAACAAAATTAAACTTGCTATGCTCATATAACATATATTATAATTGTTAATGCTAATACATGTCAAGAAATAAGAGGTAAAAGATGAATCTTTTTGCAGATTTAAAAAAGAAAACAGATCCAGTTATTATAATTTCTGTGCTTTTTCTTTTTATTGTCAGCGTGGTTATGATAGGAAGTACACATATTTCTACTGGTTTTATTGCACGAGACACTATAATCCAAAGTGCATCATTTTTGGTTGGTGTAGTTATTTGTATTTTTCTTTCAAAATATCATTATTCAACCTTTAAAGGTCACTCAGCACTTTTATATGCGATATCTATTCTTTTTCTCTTAACGGTATATATCCCCGGTTTAGGAATAGTACAGTACGGTTCAAGAGCTTGGATAACTCTAGGTTTTACTACCATTCAGCCTTCTGAATTTGTTAAGATTCTTTTTATTTTAATGATGGCTGAATATTTAGAAAAAAACCAAGATCAATTATCTAATTTCAAAGGATTAATTAAAGCAGTTATTTTTGCAGCCCCTATAATTCTTTTAGTTTTAAAGGAGGATCTTGGCTCTGCACTAGTATTTTCATCAATCTGGCTTTTTATGATATTTTTCTCAGGGGTTGATCTTAGGACATTTGGCCAGTTTTTCGCCTTACTACTAGCTTTTATACCTGTTGCATATTTATTTATGGCACCCTATCAAAAAGATAGAATTGAAGCATTTCTCCATCCTGAAAATCTCCAACTTCCAGGAAATTATCAAGTTTTTCAAGGCAAAGTAGCAATGGGGTCTGGGGGATTGTTTGGCAAGGGCCTGTTTAATGGTACACAGAAAGAATTAGATTTTATACCAGTGCAATCATCTGATTTTATTTTTTCAGTTTTAATAGAGGAACTTGGTTTTATAGGTGGGCTTGTTGTCATCTCTGTTTATACCATTCTCCTTATTCGAATGGCACAAATTGCAAAGGAATCCGTTGATTTTTACGGATCCCTTGTAATTATAGGTGTAATCGGTATGTTTGCTTTTCAAATCTTTGAAAATATAGCGATGAATATGGGTATCATGCCTGTAACAGGTCTGCCCCTTCCGATCTTAAGTTACGGTGGTACATCAATGTTGACATCAATAATTTCAATTGGTATCGTTTTAAACATCGCCTCAAGATCTAAGGGAATAAGATTTTAGTTTGAACAAAATATCCAAACAACAGTATATATTACAGTTCTTCTATTCGGCTTGCTATTTTGTCAAAGTTTGCCTTTATATACGTATTTTCTTTGAGGACAATTGGTATGCCCAGATTTGTGGAAATTTGTATATTTTCGTCAAACTGGATGGCTCCAATCAAAGTAGGCCTGAGCAATTCCGTAACCTCCATCAAACTTGGTGCATAGCCCAGATTGATATGATCCGCAACTATTTTGTTGAGTACGACGTAACGATCTTCGATGCCTAATTTAGTAAGTTCTCTATCAATGGCATCCGCATCTCTAATAGCTGAATATTCGGGATTTGTTACTATTATAGCAATGTCCGAACCAGCTGATGCTATTGTTACCCCGTCGTCAATACCAGAAGGTGCATCAATCAAAATATAATCGTATTTATCTCTTAACTTATCACATAACACCTTCATATGAAGTGGTGTCAGAGTACCATCTTCTTTGCTCGGTGAAGCACTCATAATGTATAAATTTTCAAATCTTTTATCCTGTATTATACCTTGTCTGATTCGGCAAACTCCAGTCATTACATCATATACATCGTATACCACATTGTTTTCAACTCCAAGATATAGATCAAGATTTCTTAATCCTAAATCCATATCTATAATCAAAACTTTTTTCCCATTATTAGCGAATGTAGCACCTAGGTTTACGGCAAACATCGTCTTACCTGTACCACCTTTTCCTGACGCTATCAAAATTGTTTTTCCCATATTACCTTCCTATCAAAATAACATATAAACTTTATTAAACCAGATTTTATCTCTTTGTATATCCCCTAATTAAAATGCTACATTCACACCTCTATTAGAGAGTTTCTTTGGTTCTTCTTTTTCTTCATTGCCTTCTAGTTCTTTATATTTTGTAATAACATCTTTACTTACTGTAATGGAAAGAGAAGAAATACCACCTTGAACTAGAATTGTTGATGTTGCAATTTTCGGATTTTTTAATGGTGAGGCCGCTATGAACCATGCAAAGCTTTCATAATCTCTTTTAAATTTGTCTATGTCTGAGCGGGTTACCTTGTAATTACTAGCAGTTATCAATGCTTTATCCACCAAATCGTTTGATGAAAATCCTTCATATTTTTTTGTCTTTTTCATTTTGTCTATTTCACTTTCAACATCTGTCCAGCTAACGCCCGGTGCTATTGCTCCGAGATGCTGTTTTACATACTCCACTTCATCTGGAGGATTAATCTTTCCTGCTCTTTGCGCTGTACCCGTTTTTCCGAAAGCATCATTGTCAATAGAGGTAAACTGATTTGATCTAATCACAACCTGATGCATGCCTGTTTTCACATCCTCTAAAAGGGATTTGTCATCCAGTTTTATTGCATAAGGTTTTCTTTTTTTGGTCATACCTTGGTCAGATACTCCCTTTACAATGCTAAGTTGATTTCTTTTTCCTTCGTTTGACACAGTAGCAAGATATCGTGCCATCTGTATAGGTGTGTATGCGTTATCTCCTTGACCTATCGATACATTAAAGATGTCACCAACACCCCATTTTGCTTGGTTGAAATATGAAAATTTAACTAAATCCGCTAAATCCACTACCTTATCTTTGAGTACATCAGTCTCGCTGTCAATACGCTCGATTAGTTCATCTCTAGATGGGTTTTCTTTCATATATCCAGCTATAGTATCAATATTTCTTGATAGCTTCTTATCATTTTCTGCAATTTTTCTAGGAAAATATGTATGAGCTTGGCTGGCAATGTCAGATCTTAAACCATACTCAATGGCTTTTGAATGTCGCTCTTCAGATGGCAAAGGAGCTACCACTTCATCAAGTTGAATTCCTGTAGAGGAGCCTAGTCCTAGTTCAGATGCAACTTCAAGCATTTTGTCCATACCCATGCCATTTAATCCAAGAGAGGCTCCATTACCCCAATCTTTATTAGTCGCTATACAATAGAAATAATAATTGCACGAAACTGCAAGAGATTTGGACAAGTTTAAAATCCCATCCGTTGAACGATATTCATTCCAGGTGTAACAACCAAAAGTTCTATCTCCCATTTTGATAAAGCCCTTATCGTTAATTGTCATTGATGGGCTTAGACCACATTCAAGAGCAGCAATGCCTGTTATAGGTTTAAATGTTGATCCGGGCTGGACTGCTGTCCTTGTAGCAATATTGAATAGTGGAGCGGGCGCAAGAGGGTCTCTAGGATTCTTACTTTGAACTGACTTCCACGCTTTTTTTGTTATTCCCCTTGAAAAAATATTAGGATCATAACTAGGAACACTGGCGAGCGAAAGCACATCCCCAGTCTCAACTTCCACACCAACTGTAGCTCCACTTTCGCAATTTGGAGATTCTCTTCTAGCTTTTTCTATTGAAGATGCTAGGCTATCTTCAGCCGTTTTTTGTAAATCTAAATCTATGGTTAAATATACATCCTTACCACTTTTAGGAGGTGTTTCACTAATTGTCGAAACATATCTACCGCCTGCATCAACTCTTATTTTTTTAACCCCTGATTTCCCTCGGAGTTCATCTTCATAAATTCCCTCTATTCCATATTTCCCGATCATATCACTGCTGCTGTAGCCTTTTTTTATATATTTATCAACTTCAGATTCTGATATGCTTCCCATATAACCAAGTACATTCGCAGCAGTTTGTCCGTTAGGATAGTATCTTATGTATTCTGATGCAACCGAAGCACCCCTGATATTTGCTTCTTCAAGATAACTTATAGTCTTATCACTAATTTCTTTTGCAACCGTTATAGGTACATAACTCGTAAAACCATTTTTAGAAATCTCGTTTCTGATTCCCAATACTTTTATAGCTTCTTCGTCACTCAAGTTCTTAGGTATAGATAATAGATCCCTAAGTTTCTTAATAGTTACTTTTGCCGACATACCCTTCTTGATCTCATCTTCTTTAAAGTAAAATCTTTCTAAGAACGTATTTTTCTCAACATCAAAAGTGTACTTCATGGTTTTTACATTTATGGGTATGTTCATATTATATTTTTTATATAATTCATCAGATGCTTGAAATCTGCTCAAGGAAGGGTCTATGTTATACCTAACTCTCAAGATTTCAAATGCATCACTAGCAGATGTGCCTCTCTGTATTTGGTTTTCTTCAAGCCATTTATTTTTTTCAGCATCATAAACAAAATAATAATGTCCATTTTTACTGATCTTTATTGGGAACTTGTTTTCATATTTATCTCCGTTAGATTCCAAAATATTAATGAGCTGTATTGCTGAGGCATTTATTTCCTTTGTACTCATACCACTTGCTGTAAAAGTTGCAGTGAAGATTTGTTTGTTGGTTGCAAGTACTTTTCCATTCCTATCATAAATATTGCCCCTTGTTGGTGCAGTATAAATTTCTTTAGAGCTCAAGTGATTAGCTTTTTCGTTCCAATTTTTACCCTGAATTACAGACAATACAAATAATCTGATGACTAGTGTAATCATCAGTAAAAATATTACTAGTGCGATTAGATAATATCTGGAAGAAACTTTGCGCCATTGATTCATGAATAATACCTAAATCTTTCTTTTTTGCGTTTCTCTTTGGCTCTTTTACCCATAAAGAAATAGAATGCCAAACCTAACAAAATATTAATAGGCATTTGATAAACCCAATCATTAAATGCATAAAAATAAGAATATGTCGAGCCTAGTAAAACTGAAATTATCCAATAAAACGAATAATAAAAAACTGTACCAGTAATAATTTCAATAAAAACACCAATAATGTTTTCATTGCTGATCCATCTGGACAATAAGTATAGTACCCATATAGTCAACAGTAATGATATTGCTCCACAGCCAATGTATACCGAAAGACTTATATCTCTTAGTATCGCTGCAATCCAAGCAATAACAATCCATTTTTGTATATCATTCTCAATAAAAATACCAATAATAGTAATTACTAATATTACATTCGGTAAAAACTTGCTATCTCCGAAGAAATTTAAGCATACGCCCTGAATCAAAGCCAAAAGAATTCCTGTAAGAATCTGATATCTCAGTTTCATATGATCACCGTAACCCTTTTAAGCACGTTAAAATTCACAGAAGGCTTCACAATCATTAATTTCAACTGTCGACTCCTGTCAATGTGAGTTTTAGTGATAGTACCTACGTCTATACCAGCAGGATATAATCCCATGCCCGATGTAATCAATTTATCACCTATTGCTGCATTCGCCTGGTTGTTGATTAGAAATCCTGAAAGTTTACCGTCTTTTGCGCTATTAATTATACCGAGCTGCTCCGTATCGCCAGACAATCTAAAGCTAATATTATTATCCTGATCCAATATAGAACTAACTTTAGACCAATTCGGTCCTACTTCTTTAACTTTTCCTACAAGGCCACCATTTGCGACAACTGCAGAACCAACTTTTACGCCATCCTTAGACCCAATATTTATTGAGAAAACATGCATCCACAAGGTCGCATCATTTGATGTGATGTCAGCAGTGATATGCTTTTGCCCTTTATCACTATCAACATAATTTAAAGCCTGAGACAATTTTGAAAGATCATCCAATTTATCCTGTGATAACTTTTGCTCTTTAAGTTCCAATTTTAATTGACGATTTTCTTTCTTTAGCTGTTCATTTTCCTTAATTGTACTCTTATATCCTCCAATATCCGAAATGAATGAGGAGGTTTTGTTACCAGCCTTGTAGAATGGGGATGTAACTGTTTTTATGACAGTATTAATGCCCTCAGTTACGAAATTTCCTCTGCCGCCACTTGCAACAGAGGAAATTAACAACGCCAAAGTAACAACTATGATAATCAAAAGTGCCGATATCAATTTGTGTTCTTTGAAAAATCTCATATCATTTATCTTCTATCTTCTATTCACAGTAGTTGCATAAACTTTAAGTTTTTCTACATCGTTCAAGCTCATTCCGGTCCCTGTCGCAACTGCTTCAAATGCATTCTCAGCAATACCAACATTCATACCAGTTCTCGATTCAATCAACTTATCAAGGTTTTTTATGAGTCCGCCGCCGCCTGACAAAATCATCCCTTTCTCAGCTATATCAGCAGCAATTTCAGGGGGTGCTTTTTCTATTGTAGCCTTAATCCCATCAACAATTATATCAACTGACTCTTGTAAAGCAATCATCATATCACGGTTAGAAACTTCTAAAGTCTTTGGAAGCCCAGTTAAAAGATCTCTACCGCTTGCTTTTACCGTTTCAATAATTTCATCGCCGTTCTCATCAATATCTATCGATGCTGTACCAACTTTAATTTTAAGCATCTCTGCAGTTCTGTCACCAATTAAAAGTGAATATCTCTTCCTAATATATTGAATAACTGCCTCGTTGAATTTGTCCCCAGCATATCGGATTGATGTACTTGCAACTATTCCGCCAAGTGCAATTATAGCAATGTCTGTTGTGCCTCCACCTATATCTGCAATCATTGATGCTGATGATGAGTCAACATCAACTCCTGCACCAATTGCAGCTGCCATAGGCTCTTCTAAAATATATACTTCAGTTGCACCCATCTGTCTCACTACCTCTTCAACAGCACGCTTTTCAACTTCAGTAACTCCACTTGGTACTCCAACAACAACTCTAAAATTCTTTACATTATTCGCCGAAACCGCCTTCATGATAAATTCTCTTAACATGTCTGCTGTTCTATCAAAATCCGAAATAACTCCCTCTCTAAGAGGTCTAACAACTCTGATATTGCTTGGAGCCTTGCCTACCATTTTTTTAGCCTCTTCTCCAACTGCAAGGGTAATACCTCTTTTGCTATCAAGAGCTATTACAGATGGCTCTTCTAAAACAATACCACTATCCTTAATGTAAATTAGTGTATTAGCTGTACCGAGGTCAATCCCCATGTCTTTGGCCGCCAAAAAATTAAACATCCCATATTCCTCCAATATCAGTATAATATATTTTTATTTTTCTCAAATCATATCGAGTGCTTTGAGACTTGAGAAATCACCATTGCCAATTATCACATGGTCAAGAACTTTTATCCCCATAAGCCTACCACACTCAACAAGTCTTTTAGTTGTTTCCACATCTTGCACACTTGGCGTTGGATCACCACTCGGGTGGTTATGTGCCAAAATAATGGACGCTGCCGACTTCTTAGTTGCCCTGTTAAATACCTCTCTAGGATGAACGACAGTTGCAGATAGTTCTCCGATCGAAACGGTATCAATCTCAATAACTTCGCCTTTTGAATTTAGCAAAATTGACAAAAAATGTTCTTTTTTCTCATAGCGCAGCCTCTCCATAAGAAGTTTTGCAACATCATCATTACTCCTTATACAAAATTTCTCTTCAGGGAATGCTGTGGCCATTCTTATTCCAAGCTGAACAGCGGCAAGAATTCTTATAGCTTTGCTAAATCCTATTCCTTTAATCTCGAGAAGATCCTCAATTCCTAGTTCACCAAGTGCGGATATTCCATGGGGAGAAATCCCAATTACTTCCGCAGCTATATCAATAGCAGACTTTTTTACGATGCCACTATTTATGATTAGAGCCATAAGCTCCACATTTGAAAGATTCTCCACGCCATATTCCAAAGCTTTTTCCATAGGGCGTTCGCTTACAGGTAGATTTACAATCTTCATATTTTCATTCTGCCTGCACACTCGTAGCAAATAATTATAACATTTTAGATACTATTTTTCAACTCAAAACAGTTGTTTTGCCCTTTCACAAATTAAATCAACAACCTCGTCAACCGACATATTGCTACTGTCAAGTTCAAGAGCATCTTCCGCCTTCACAAGAGGGTTAAGCTGCCTTGACATATCGTTTCTATCTCTGATTTTCATATCGCATAAAACAGCCTCGTAGTCGACCTTATCGTTTTTTTTAGAAAGTTCTTCAAAACGACGTCTAGCCCTTTCCTCAGGACTTGCAGTTAAAAAAATCTTAAGCTCTGCATCTTTAATAACGTTGCTGCCAATATCTCTGCCGTCCATCACTAGTGATTTTTCCTGAGCCATTTTCTGTTGAAGGCTGACGAGTTTCTTCCTTACGCTCGGAAAAGCAGAAAAAGATGATGCAGTGCTTGAAATCTCAGCAGTTCGTATCTTATCGCTTACATCAGTTCCATCTAAACGTGTAATCCCTTTGCTATAGTCAACCTCTGTAGATGCCAGTATTTTGTTAATCAAATCCTGGAATTGTGCATCGTTATCCTTGCCTGGTATAATGCCAAGTGACATAAACTTGTATGCAATGGCTCGATACATGGCTCCTGTATCTATGTAATCAATGCCTAGTTTTTTTGCAACAGCCTTTGCAACAGTGCTTTTCCCTGCACCGCCAGGTCCATCAATTGCTATTCTTAAAATATCACTCATATGCTTTTCTCTCAACAATTTTTAATTATCTTACACCTGCGTCTTTCTTTAGAAGTTTCTCAAGTTCTTTAATAAAAGTGTCCGCATCTTTAAATTCTCTATATACCGATGCAAATCTGACATATGCCACATCGTCAACTTTTTTTAGTTCATCCATGATAAGCTCACCTATGAAAGTGCTCTCGACCTCTTTCTCCATCATATTATTTAGGCCTCTTTCAATGTTAGCAACAATCTCCTCCATAGTAGCCATTGGAACCGGACGCTTCTCACACGCCTTCACAATTCCATTTAATATTTTGTTACGATCAAATGATTCACGCTGTCCGTTTTTCTTTATAACCATTATTATATTCTCTTCAAGTTTTTCATAAGTGGTGAATCTCTTGCCGCAAGCTTCACAAAGCCTTCTTCTGCGAATAGCTCTTCCCTCATCAGTCGGCCTTGAATCTACAACCTTAGTATCAATATTCTCACAATATGGGCAACGCATTTATGTGCTCCTTTCATTTTCTATGTTTATTTTACTATAGTTTTGCGGTTAATTCTATCATTTTGTGGTAAAAGTCTTTTGTCAAACGAAATTGAAAATAATTTATAGTAAATCTATTTAGGAGGATGATAAATATGGCTAATGTAAAATTTGGTGGAAACCCTGTAAATCTACTTGGAACTCAGGTAAAAGTCGGCGATAAGGCTCCTTCATTTGAGCTTGTAAAGAACGATCTTTCTGCATTTAAGAGCGATGATCTTAAAGGGAAAGTAGTTATCTATTCTGTTGTACCATCAATCGACACCGAGGTTTGCTCGCTTCAGACTAAGTTTTTCAACAAAAAAGTTACGGAGTTATCCGATGACGTTGTGGTTGTAACAATATCCGAAGACCTTCCTTTCGCTCAGGGTAGATTCTGTGCGGCTGAAGGCATCGACAGAGTTATCGTCGCGTCTGACTATCAGAAGAGAGAATTCGGCGAAAAGTACGGATTCATGATGGAAGGCCTAATGCTTCTAGTTAGGGGCATCGTGGTAGTCGACAAAACAGGCGTGATTAAACACGTTGAATATGTGCCTGAGGTAACTAATGAGGTTAACTTTGACGCTGCTTTAGCTGCAGTTAAGGAACTTGTATAGTCTTCTAAGACTACGCAATATTATCGATAAAA
>JAQYRL010000007.1 GCA_028725765.1 Clostridiales bacterium | reverse complement strand
GGAAATGATAGATGTTGCAAAAACAAGAATTCCCGGAGGAGTCCAACACAATTTAGCATTTAACTATCCTTTCCCACTAGTGTTTACTAAGGCAAATGGAAATATACTTGAAGATATTGACGGAAATAAGTATTTTGATTTCCTTCAGGCAGGCGGGCCAACTGTTTTGGGCTCAAACCCTAAGGAAGTTCGAGATAAGGTGATAGAGTTCCTCAACGAATCAAACCCTTCGACGGGATTGTTCCACGAATATGAGTATAAACTGGCTAATTTTATCTGCGAAAACGTGCCTTCTGTTGATATGTTTCGAATGTTCGGATCCGGTACGGAGGCATGTATGGGGGCAATCCGAATTGCAAGGCTTGCAACAAAACACAAGCATGTCCTAAAAATGGGTGGCGCATATCACGGATGGTCGGATCAGCTTGCATACGGCATAAGAATCCCAGGAAGCAAATTCACCCAGGCACATGGAGTACCAAGGAAGATGTTTAAGTATATCGATGAGTTCTTCCCTGGGGATTTAAACAGCCTGGAATCAAAGCTAAGAGCGAAAAAAATAAAGGGTGGTACGGCAGCAGTTATGATTGAGCCTGTTGGCCCTGAAAGCGGCACGAGACCACTCTCTGATGAGTTTTTAAGAGGAGTCCGAAGTCTTTGTGACCAATATGGTGCCCTCCTGATATTTGACGAAGTAGTAACTGGATTTAGAATTAGCGTTGGAGGAGCACAGGGCTATTTTGGTATTAACCCTGATTTAACTATCTTTGGTAAGGCGATTGCTGGTGGATATCCTGGAGCTGGTGGAATTGGCGGTAAGCAAGACTACATGAGATATCTAACTGCAGGACTCGAAGCTGGCGTGAAAAAAGCTCTAGTAGGTGGTACATTGGCAGCAACTCCAGTTTCTTGTATCGCAGGCTATCATACATTGAAGTTAATCAAAGAAACCGGTGCATGCGAAAAAGCTAATGAAGCTGGCGATTACCTAACTGATGGGTTGAATAAATTAATAGATAAATACTCCCTTCCTTTCGTAGCCTTTAACCAGGGATCCATCTGCCATTTAGAAACAGTTGGAACAATGCACTTTGCCATTAACTGGTCGAAGCCATGGACTATACCTGACGTATTGAAGGAAACTACCAAGAGAAAGAAGGAAATGGAACACATGGGAGCAGCGTATATGGCAGAGGGTCTTGTAACTCTGGCAGGCAGTCGTCTATACACAAGTGCTGCTTACACCAAGGAAGATCTTGACTCGGCTTTGGAGAGCTTTGATAGAGTCTTCTCACACGTTGTACCAATAGAAAATTCAAAGGAAACAAAATAATATAAAGAATCAAAATAATATTTTGTAAAAAGTAGCATCACAGTTTAATCTAATATTTGTAAGAGTTAATATTGCAATATAATTTTACGTTTCGCAGATGAGAATATTACAAAATGATTCTAGGAGGTCTAAAAATGAATATACCTCAATTAGCAAGGGAAGCCATAAGTCAGGGTTTGCTTTTCAGAACCTGGGGCAATTTAAGTAAAAGAGACGAGAGCGATAAAAGCAGTTTTCTCATAACTCCATCCGGGATGGGGTATGAGGATATGGAAGAAAAAGATTTGGTCAAGGTATTTGAGGACGGTTCCCACGAGGGAAACATCAAGCCATCTTCCGAGTCTCCAATGCACCAAGCCCTTTATCGCCGCTTTCCTGATATTAATGTGATCATTCACACTCACCAGCCCTACGGCTCAGCCCTCTCGCTTCTAAAAAGGGATATTCCCCTTTCAGATTCAGAAGCTGAAAAGTTAGGCTCAAATTCTATTAAAATCAGTGGCTATGCTCTTCCCGGAACAAAGAAACTGCATAATAACGCAGATCACGTGGCTTCTTTGTCCGGGTGCAAAGCTATTTTGCTTGAAATGCATGGAGTAATAATCATGGGAAAGGACGAGGAGTCTGCTTTAGAAAATGCATTGTTGATTGAAGGGGCTTGCAAGAGATATTTTGAGGAGATAGGTGCTCATCCCATCAAATTTAATGAGGATGTCTCGGAGATTACAAGAAATGATGAAGTCGCAGCAATGCCTCGTAGCATTTTCGATAAACGGCCTGATGTAAATTCGATAATCCGTATGACAAGTCAGGACGTTAATAAGCATACCGCCATGAAACCATATCTTGACGATTTTGCCCAGATTGTTGGGATTCGTGCCGACAGTTCGTGCAAATACAATGTTGTCTTCGGGGACGGCGAAGTGTTTTGTTTAGGGAAGGACCTTGAAGATGCCACCGCTGTGCAGCATATATTCGAAAAAAATGTCTTAGCTCAAGCTGTAGCCAAGGTTTCCGGCCGCAAGCCTATAAACGTACTTGAATCTATATTGATGAATCAAGTGTACAAACGAAAGTATTCGAAACTTAAGGACATGAAAAAGGATTAACATGAACAAAATAGTCAAAGGATTCTGCCGTGCATACCAATTTATTATGTCGCTGGCTGTGCCCCTCCTACCTTGGAAGGACTCGAAGTTGGTAAGTAGCCCCGGTTCAATTGGCAATGTCCCTAATATACTGAAAAAAGAAGGCGTTCACACTCTCTTTATTGCGACCACCAAGGGTACGTTGAAGAGAGGCTATTTGAGTGGAATTTTAGATGAATTACAAGGTATGGGAATAAAATATTACATTTTTTCAAACATAACCCCCGATCCTACCATTTCTTCGATTGAAGAGGGCGTTGCTGAGTACAATTCTCACAATTGTAATGGAATACTTGCCGTGGGTGGCGGTTCTGTGATAGATTGCTCCAAAGTTATCGGCGCTAGAGTAGTTAAGCCAAGCATGTCCGTTGCTGAAATGAAGGGGATTTTGAAGATTAGAAAAAAACTCCCAACCTTTATAGCCGTGCCTACAACTGCCGGCACTGGTTCAGAATGCACCTTGGCTGCAGTTATAACTGACGAGAAAACACACTATAAATACCCTATCAACGATCCCTGTCTGCTACCCGATTATGCAATTTTAGATGGAGAGCTAACAAAAGATCTTCCTCCTCACCTTACGGCTCAGACCGGTATGGATGCAATGACCCACAGCACTGAAGCGTATATTAACAAATTCTCAAGCAGGGAATCTAAGTCGTATGCCATCAAGTCACTCACGCTAATTCATTCTAACCTTTTAAAGGCTTATAATAATGGCCACGATATCGAGGCACGACAAAACATGTTAGAGGCATCATTCTACGCGGGCAAGGCTTTCACCAAAGCCTATGTTGGGTATGTGCACGCAATCGGACACGCTATCGGAGGGATCTATGGTATGCCTCACGGACTGACCATGGCAATTCTGCTCCCAAAGGTTTTGAGAAAGTATGACGCAAAGGCTGAGAAAAGCTTGTCTGAACTCGCTATTTCTCTAGGAGAGTCCCCTTCTCTAACCACAAAAGGACTCTCCCAAAGGTTTATTGCCTTAGTGGAGAGTTATAACCGTGCTATGGGAATTCCCGATAATGTAGCCTCTTTGTCTAAATCGGACTATGGAGAATTAGCAAGAAGAGCACTCAAAGAATCAAATCCCCTATATCCGGTTCCAGAAATCTGGTCTGAGAAAGAGATTTTTGATGTGTTGGATGAAGTGAGTTGAAAATCATTAAATTCCTGGCATTACCCCTTCTTGTCAAGTTAACGACACAATTTTTTATAAATCTATAGTTGATTCATCTAATAAGAAGTCTTCAAGTCCAACATATAAAATACCATCGTCATCATGCCTTGGAATAATATGTTTTTTTACTACAACAATCTTTTTAAATGAATCATTTATTTTCTTAAGTGATGCCGTTTCTTGCTCTCTTTTCTCTGTATGATCTACATTTAAAGCTGATTGGATATAGTACCTTTGATGCCCTTTGTTTATAACAAAGTCAACCTCAAGCTGAATCTTTCTTCTGTTTCCGTCTTTCTTTAGATCGTGTTCAACAACACCGACATCTATATTGTATCCTCTACGAAGCAAGTCGTTATAGATGATATTTTCCATAATATGTGTTTCTTCTATCTGCCTAAAATTCAATCTTGCATTTCTTAGACCTATATCCGCAAAATAGTATTTTAGTGGTGTAGAGAAATATTTTGAACCCTTAACATCATATCTATTGACATGGTATATAACATATGCCTCTTCAAAGAAATTAAGATATTTGGAAATTGTATTGGACGATATCTTAATTTGCTTCTCTGACAAAAATCTTCTCGAAAGTTTAGTCGGATTAGTAAGCGAGCCAATGGCGGAAGAGGTGAAGTCAAGCAATAATTCAAATACCTCCTTATCATTTTGTATGTTATTCCTTTCAAGAATGTCCTTTATATATGTTTCTTGAAATAAGTCCTTCAAGTATTGGCTCTTCTCCTCATCGCTTTTTAAACTATAGATATATGGCATACCACCATATACGATATAATGCTCAAAAGCCAATTCTTTATTTTCATATAAATCGCAAACTTCTGCAAACGATAAAGGGTTTACATGTACCTCATCACCACGATCTCTAAACTGTGTCAGCACATCTGATGAGAGCATTCTAGAATTACTGCCTGTTACATAAATGTCCAAATTGCTATGTTTCATAAGTCCTAGCAATACGTCAACAAAGGTTACATATTTTTCTTTACTATCACTATAGGGATTTCTTACAGCGAAAGATAATTGTATTTCATCAATGAAAACATAGTATATTTGATTTCTATTTTTAGTCTTTTCTTTGATGTACTCATTCAATCTGAATGGATTTCTATATTCAAGATTATCTATTTCATCAAGTGCAATCGATATTATTTGATTTTCTTTGATACCTTTAGATAATAAATAGTCATGGTACAAATTAAATAACAGATATGATTTCCCACATCTCCTTATCCCTGTAATAATCTTTATCCTACCATTTTCTCTTTTATCAATAATTTTCTTTAAATAGTAATCTCGCTTAATTATCATATAGTTGCCTCCTAGGAAAAATTTAGACGTATTTCCACTTTTTTATTTCGAGTTTATTTTACCATAAATCGATAAACTATTCAATCACAACCACCAGCTTAGTTGGTGGTTTGTTTTGCCCCTATAAGGGGCTGTTACCTACCGGCATCTCAAGATGCATGAAACGGTTCGCCTTCCGCTCCACTAATTTCACTTGTACCTATTTCCCTACAAACCCTAAAGGGTTACTTCTTTTTTCCAGTGAAAGGATCTATATATTCCTTCATACTTATTTGATCACTAACTATATCTTCTTGCAATTGTGTACGTATGTATTCTTTTATCTTTTTTGTATTCTTACCGACTGTATCAACATAATAGCCTCGACACCAAAAGTGACGATTCCCATATTTATATTTGAGATTTGCAAACTTATCAAAAATCATCAGAGAACTTTTCCCTTTGAGATATCCTACAATTTGTGATACGGAGTATTTGGGAGGTATTCTCACAAGCAATCATCGCTCTATCCATGACCTTTTGAAAATTTCGCCATTGAGAATTATCAAGTACATAAGCAAGTTCTCTTGCACTCCAATACTCACTTCCGTCTTTCCTGACATATTTTATATCTTCAAAAACACATACCTGAACGATTTATAATCTAAAAGATACGTCCTTTTTATAGAACTTATCCAAATAACTAGTTTGCAATATACAGATTATTATTTTCATATAGAAGTTTGTTATCTTGTCCACATCATAATTATATTATCCTCATTACACGAGAAGTCATTAAAACGCATTATCTCCTTATTGTTATCGATATATGCACACTTGAGAGTTTTCTTATCGTCGCCATTAATTTTGTGATAATCAAAACCTACTCTGCAAAATCCATATGAAAGTCCTTTTGACAAGTTTACATTAATATCGATTGAATATTTATCGTTCCATCTAATCCAACTTTCTCCGTTCTTAGGATAAAATATTCTTATTGTATCAGTTCCATTTTTCTCATCAAATAATTTAAAATAATTGCGGTATAATTCCTCACGGTCTCTTATTATCCTATTAAGTTCCTCAACCTTGTAACTATCACAATCTATTGATACATTATTCTTTTCAAGCCACTTATCAACCACTGCTGTTCCCAAAGAAATTGAAAAATCCTTTTCCTTATCAAACTTGCATAACTCTATTGCTAAGGTCAATACAAAATTTCTATGAATATTATTGTAGTTTCTATCGAATAATAGTTTTTTCATATTTACAACAGATAACTGACTAAATACATAATTGCCTATTTCCTCGTCTATCCCTTCTGTAGCCTTAATAGTTTCTTTAACAAGATTATTCCATGAAATATCTTTATTGCGCTCATCTATATAATCTTTAAGTTTCAATTTAAAAATATCATTAATTTGCCCAAATGCATGATTAATTACCTGTGAAACAATGCTTTCTATCATTATATCTCCGCCTCGTGTACATATATAATTCTAACTTTCCTATACAATTGCAATATCTTCAAGCAACTAATAGAGTTATTTATCTATTTCGCAAAAGCCTTCCAAACTATGAAAGGCTTTTTATATCAACATATTATCACTCAAACTCAATTTTCTTTTTTTCGAACATGCTCAACGTCAATGATTTTAGTTCTAAACCAGTTCGTTGTTGAACGATTTTGCCTGTTTGATTTCATTTTATAAAGTTCGATGCGTCAAATGTGCGTCAGTATCTAAGTACCATCTTTTATAAAATCGAATCCTTGAAAGCAAAGGGTTTGAGTAATGAATTTAAGAATTGTATGCCTTAACCATATTCATCGTTCTAAGCTGAATTATACTCTAAATAGCAACATGACACAGCACATTATTCTCCATAATATATTGCAATCGGATGAATTACACAAACATTATTCTCTCTTGTAGGCAAAAGCGAAAGCAATGCTTCTGATGCAGTATATTGTAAAGTTGCGAAAATATTATCCTCATCATTTGGTTTGGTTTCGTTTCTTCACCAATAATATTTGTTGCCATTCCAACACAAGTTATCTCACCACCATATTTAAAACCCAAGTTTTTCGGATTAATTCTAAAATATTGCTCGTCCAATGGTATTAAATATCCATCTAACGATATCGGCATCCTGTTATATGGAATAATAATTCTAAAAGCTTCTATTATTTTTCTTGCATCGTCATATTGTTGGTTGTTCAAATCAATGAGCCTTTTGATTTCCTTGTTAATTTCGGATTTATTATTTCTATGCTGTCCGCGATTAAGATTAATACTATTCTCAAACACTTCGCGTAATTTTACTTCTTCTGTCTTTTTTAAAAAATCTATCAGACCGTTTTGGGAAAAGAGCGACTCCAAATAGTCTAAATCTACAAAATCAAAATATCTTTTTATTAGGATATAGTTTCCCTCTTCATCATATTATTGATCCCCCATTGCGATAGAATTTGGGTTGATATATTCATATGCAATATCGAATGCAGCATCATGTAATACTTTCTATATAACATCACTTGCAGAAAACGTGGATGAATGTCCTCTGTCGGAATTTCTATTAATACCTAAATTACTAACAGCTTCAACCATCTTGAAGAAACTACCACTAACTCTTACATCTCCTGAAATACCAGTGACAGTGTTTTCAGATTTATTATCTGTACTAGTACCTGACAATGTTTGTTGCACTACAATTCCCTTTTGGTTTTGAGGAATTATAGAATTAACTATATCTGTATCTAAATATATAAACTGTTTCATAATAATTCACTTCTTTTTCCTAAATTTGATTAAATAAAAGAACAGCAGTTCTGTGTTCAAGGGATACTGTTTCGCGAAATAACCTTTCTAAATAAGATTACTGTAATCCATAGTCATTATAACTTCGGATTTCTCATTATCAATGCAATTTAGATAGTTACAATTTTACAGCACACTTTTGTGCGCTTTTGATATATCATACAGTTTTCAAGAATTATGTTGTCATTTCGTTGTCACTTGTGGCTGAACTCTGATTTGAATTTTCTCCTTCATACATGTTTTCCTTTATGTTAGGAACCTCGAAAATCATAGGTGCTGTAGATCTAAAAGCCTTTCCCGTAGCAATTGCTGTTTTGAACTTTAAAGAAGATAGAGTTCTGATGTATTCCTGGCCCAAATAGCTTGAAAGGAATTCATTACTTGTTTTATCAAGCTCTTGAAACGCAATAATTGAATTACACTGAGTCAATACTGTTTTGGATACATTTGCAGTTCTTTGAGCAATAACAATAAATCCGATATTGTACTTTCTTCCTTGTAATGCAATCTGCGCGATGCTATTTACAGTCGCCCTTGAAGCATAATCCGAAACACCCATAGCATTTACCTCGGGTATAATTGTATGAGCCTCCTCAAGAACTACACATACACGCTTGCCAAAGTTCTTTTTGGTTTTTGCAGTTTTGAATAGTGAAAAGAAAAACCAACGAGTATACTCAAGAACATTTGCATTGTTTGAGATATCCGGTATTTCAAATATCGCTTTATTATCCGCCCCTCCTAAAAAATCTTTTATTGCGGAATAGAATGTTCGTTTCAATACATTCTCATTGTTTGAAATCAACTTTTGATCTTGTTGATTTGCAAATTTTGCTTTTTCTAAAGCTATTGTTTCGATGGCTCCAAATGCCGCTTCCGCATCTTGTTCCGATACAATATTATGTATGTTTTCAAATCGAGTCTGATATTCCCCAGTTAAATCAACAATAATTACTTTCGTATCATCTGCAGCAATTTCATTTATTAATTTTCTAGCAAAAACAGACTTTCCTGCCCCTGTAACACCCAATATTGCTGTATGATGTGTTACCGCAGTTTCTTTGTTTAAGATTACAGGATAATTTGTGTTAGGTATTCTTCCTATAACCACTTCATTTTCTTCTATTTCTGGTTCTTCTATGGACGATGATAAAAAGACTGGAGCATTAATATTAGGTACCCAACCAAATTGATTAAATGAGCCCTTTTCATGGGACCATTCTCCTAACTGTATCGCCTCACCTGTAATATACCCACTACTATTTTTATTCTCCAGTTGCTCTAAACAAGTAATGCCTTGAACAATTTGATACAGAACCTTATGATTTCCAATGTAAATCTCAACAAGTTCACCCTCTTCAATACTTGCTTTTGAATTATAAATAAACCTTATTTTCTCAATAGTTGAGTTTTCAGATACAATTCCAACAAGTCTATCTACTATATTTGAATTTGTTGGCGTATCCACTTTATATACCACATCATCTATTCCGTTATATTCTTCATTTCCAAATATTTCGCTTATCTCTTTGGTATAAAGTACCTTTATCCACTGTGCTTGATCCAAATTATAAACATCAACAACAATACCATATCTTGTTTGGTTGTCCATTGAATATCTAAACTGAACAAAGTCAAATAAATGCATTTTGACTTTTCTATTATCTATCAACTTAATCAAAAATATATTTTTTGCTTGAACACCCAGTATGGTACCAACCATATTATCAGTTGGTATATATGTTGTTTTATCAAAAATTCCTTCAATGGTTTTCGCTACAACTGGAACATTAAGTATCATAAAAACTAGCCAGAAGCAAAACAGAGCATTGAATTTTTCTGATGACAGTCCGAATTTTGATACAATCGCCCAAAAGAAAAATGCCGAAAATATAACTTCTGGCTTTCCTATTTCTCGATTAAGCCGTGAAAAAAATTGTACAAAATTAGTTTCTGCATTTAACGCATTCTTGCGTTTCCACAATATAATATAGCTGCAAATCCCCAGATATAGAGTCCAAATGACAAACAGTATATATATTACATTTCTGTCGCTAGGTGGAATAAGTAGCAACGACAAAAATCCAGTAATGCTATTAACGAAAATATTAGAATCAGTTGAATAATGCGGTTGATCTATAAGGGACAATAATACCAATAAAAGAAGTCCCGAAGTAAACCAGAATTCATCAGTTACAAAAGAGAAATCTCTATAAAAGAAAAAACCTATGGAAAGCAATGTAATAATAGATAGCAACATTAGAATTAATCTATATTTTTTGCTCATTCCTATCTCCCTTTGGTTGGTTTTTAATAAAACCCATTATATCCGCTAAATCCAAGCATATATACTGCCATAGCAATGGACAAATCCTCTGTTGCTCCATTGAGATGTTGTGCCCATTCTCTTAACTCAGACATAACTGTATCTTCAGGAACTTTAACATCATCCATGGTGTTAACAACCTTTTCGATAACTTCTGGTAACACCATACACATTTTATAAAATGCGTCCTCTTCTCCTGTTACTAATTCATAGAACTGATCCATGCTCACACGTCTGATAAGTTTGTGCCCAACCTTTTTCTTATCTACAGTGGTTTCCCACTTAATATTCTGAGATCTCTGAGCAATTGCTTCTACAAGAAAACACGCACAGTCATCATCATTGAGCAACTGATTTTGCATCTTTATAAATGTTTTCCCTGCAGAAGCGGAATTCATTGTGTTATGTTTATTCTTCATTTCCACATACACAGTACTAACTTTTCCTGCGTCGGGAATCTCTATACCCTTCGGATTTCTGTAGATTACATCCCAGCCCCCGCTCTCGCCGTTTGGTGGAACTTCGCAATTATCAATGTACTGAAAGATTCTCTGATGAAAATATCCAATATCATTATTGTTCGACTTATCCCTTTGCCGAAAGATTTCATTACTGACGATTTCTTCCCAAGTAGAACGATATACTGTCTTATCAAAAATTAGTTTTACAGGGTCAATCAAATTCTTATTAAAACGTTTTAAGTCAAAAGAATCTAATTTTTCACCATACTTTTCGATGGTCGCCTTAACATGAGTTTCAAAGTCTTTCTCTGTAATAAAGTCTAATGGCCACATTTCAAACACTCCAATCCTTCTTTGATTTTCAATGCAATTTCATAAGCCAAATTCACAGGAACCGCATTGCCGACTTGCTTATACTGTTGACTAATACTTCCACAAAACTCCCATTCATCAGGGAATGTCTGGCATCTTGCATTTTCTCTAACTGTAAATGGTCTTGCCTCCAACGGATGACATCTGTCCGTCTGTTTTTGGCTTGGTGATGTAAGCACCGTTAAAGAAGGTTCTTCTAAACTTAATCTTCTCAATATACCTGTCCTTCCACCTTCCATATCCCAGCAGCTTTTCATATACTCTTTTGCTTTATATTCCGGAATATCTCTCCAATATCCACCTGGAGGAACCAGCTCGAATATAGATTTTTTATATTCTGAATAGCTGACACCTGGACTTTCCGGGCAATCAAGTAAAATATCTTTCAACACCGGTTTATAGTCATGCGGTTCTGGAAACTCAAAATGAATTTTATTAACCAAATCGTTTCTAATTCCAATAGTAATCAATCGTTCTCTCTTCTGAGGAACCCCATAATCCCATGCATTCAGTACTCTAATCTGATTTTCCGTGATTGTATATCCTTCTTGCTCGAAGATGCTTAATATTGTCTTATAAGTTCTTCCTTTATCATGGCTTCTTAAGCCTTTTACATTTTCAAAAAGAAACATCTTTGGCTGAAGTTTGTTTAAAAACTTAGCATAATGATAGAATAGTGTTCCTCTTGCATCTTCAAGTCCCAGACGATTTCCTGCATATGAAAAAGACTGGCAAGGAGCTCCGCCAGATAATAAGTCTAATTCTTCCTTTTTTATGGAAAAGTATTCCTCTAAATCCAATTTTGAAATGTTCGCAATATCGTCATGGATTACACGCCAATTTGGTCTGTTTAATTTCAATGTATCGGCTGCACCTTTATCAAACTCAATAAGGCCAAGCGTTTCAAATCCAGCTTCTTCAACACCTAATGCCAACCCTCCTGCACCAGCAAATAGTTCTATTGTGGTAGGTTTTCTACAATGATTATCTGTGACAACATCCATCATTTCACCAATATTACAATCAAGGGATGTGCAAATTTTTTCAATGCTTTCTAGTGATACTGTTTCTTCTTTTCCTAAACGTGCTAGGACATTAAAGCTGATTCCAGCTGCTTCCTTTAAATCTGTTCGCTTCATATTCTTTTTATCAAGAATATCCCATAGCTTCTCATAGCATACAGCCACTTTATTTCCTCCAAATCACATATTTCAATTCTAACGATATCGTGAGATTTTTTACATTATACCACATATCGAACACTTGTTCAATTGAATATTTTCAGCATACTATATTTCTTTTCCTTGCTTTCTATTGCATAAATTATCTACACAACTTTATCAATAACTCATCCACTGCATCTGTATATCTGCCTTCCCTGATGAGCTGATTTCTCAGCTCAATCAGGGCGTTTATTATGATTCCTACTTCATATTCATCAAATCTATATTTTGTTTTCATGTTATCTATCTCTCTCACTCTTTTTCCTTACTGTTTCTAATTCTCATCGGTGCTCTGCTGTAATCAAGTCTTCATAGAACTTTTCAGTTCCGGGAATAGCTTTGTCAACTGCGTTGTATCTAATCAAATCGGATACAAATCTTATTAATGTTTTAATTGCTCTTGCTATTATATGAACTACCATTCCTGCAGTCTCAGGTGTTCTCATTGCTTCTTTTATCGGTTCGATTATCTCAACACGCTTTACTTCTTTGAGTATTTCTGCCGGAATCCCTCCCCCTAATGCAACACTCACATTCTTATTCCATATCAGTCTCTGCTTGTTGTTTTCTTTAATGAACTTCTCATTCGGATTGTTCTTGCCAATCTTTTTCAGAGGAAGATACGATCCGTCTTTGCCGAATGTTTGCATTTTGTAATCAGCATCTTTCAGTTTTTCATTCATCTTTCCGGCATAAAATTCCTTTACCTCGTCAGTAAACGCCTTGGATTTGAAAAAAGGATTTTTCTTTTCAAAGAAGTTTTCCTCGTACACTTCACCCTTTTTTACTATCTTACAGCCCGGTTTCAGTTCACCATCGGAGGATAAAATCTCTTTCTTTGTTCGTACATGCTTGCCACTTTCATC
>JAQYRL010000006.1 GCA_028725765.1 Clostridiales bacterium | reverse complement strand
GCCCCTCATCAATATAATTAGTAACAAATTTTTCGTAGTATATTCTCTCATGTGCAGCGTGCTGGTCGATTATATAGAAGTACACATCGTCTGTCGCCAAAATATACGTGGCAAATACAACGCCTATGGGTCTAACATCTTTCCATGGTATTTCATCTGTGCGAACCATGTCAAACTTAGAAATGAGATCTTCACTTTCTTGTGATATTTCTTTCTCAACGCTACTAGACGAGTTTTCTCTTGCAATACCTTCTTCTCTCAAAATACTTGCGAGACTCATCTGTTTTGTGCTATTCTGATCTGGTTTTGCATAAATATCAACAAAATAGTCATCTCGCGAATTATCGCTCTCCTCAATGTCGTATTTAACAGAATTTGATGCGCTGATTGGATTCTGATCTAGCTTTTCACTCAAAGTGCTTTCTGAAATGGGTCTAGGTACAGAATCGGCTGATGTGATTGCAGAATGAATTGAATCAGCTATGAAGTCTTTAATTCTTTTTTCATCATCAAACTTTATGACTTTTTTATTAGGATGTATATTAACATCTATAGCTTTAGGATCAAGCTCCAGGAGTAGAAAAGCGATGGGAAAACGGCCCTCAAACAATCTTTCTCTATAGCCTTCCTCAATAGCAGCATCTATGATTTTACTTTCGATTACCCTACCATTAACAAGGTAGATTTGAAGTTTCCTAGTGTTTCTATTAATGGAAGGTCTAGAAATAAATCCTCTTATTTTGAGTCCTGGAATTTCATCCTTTATTTCAATTAGATTTTGACAATCATTATGATTATATACCTGAATTATAGTGTCGTTTAGATTTCCTTTGCCATCAGTAGTAAAAACAATCTTTCCATTAACGACATATCTGAAACTAATCTCAGGAAATCCGACAGCAATATTACTCATAAATGTCGTAATTTGAGATGTGTCAGAAGATTCAGACTTCATAAATTTAAGTCTAGCAGGTGTGTTAAAAAAAAGATCTCGAATTATCATTGTTGTTCCGTCCGGACAACCTACCTGTGATTTGGAAATAATATCACCCGCATGAATACTAAGCCTAATTCCAGTTTTTTCGTCTGAAGTTTTTGAAACAACCTCCATCCGCGTTACAGCCGATATGCTGGCAAGTGCTTCTCCTCTGAATCCCAATGTTATTAGATTTTCAAGGTCAGACTCTCTTTCAATTTTACTTGTAGCATGGCGAACGAAGGCTTTTTCTATCTCATCTTTTTCTATTCCAATACCATTATCGGTAACCCTTATATAATCGTGACCGCCTTTTTTTATTTCTACAACAATTGAATCTGATTCGGCATCAATTGAATTTTCAACCAATTCCTTTACAATTGAAACCGGTCTTTCTATAACCTCTCCGGCTGCAATTTTATCCGAAACAGACTTAGCTAAAAGATTAATTTTCATGAATCACGTCCTTTAAATCCTCCAAAATACGAATTGCCTCCGAAGGGCGTATCTCATTCAGATCTAAGTTAGAGATTTTATCCTTTATTCTCAATTCTATATCTGATTTACAATCGTCACCTTCAATCACCTGATTATCTGTTATATTATCATCGTGAATTACAAAATTGGTTATATTATTGTGTTCATCTTCAAGCTCGCCTAGCCTCATTTCTGCATCTAGCAGAAGTTCTCTTGGAACTCCAGCAATTTTTGCAACATGAATACCGTATGACTGACTTGCAGCACCAGGAATTATTTTATGCAAAAATACAATTTCTCCATTCTCATCATGGACATCAACATTTAAATTTATTACACCCTTTATTTGCTCTTCCAAAACTGTGAGTTCATGATAATGTGTAGCAAACATGGTCCTAATCATTCTATTGGGTTTACATAAAAAGTTTACGGTAGCAAATGCTATACTCATCCCGTCATATGTACTTGTTCCGCGTCCAATTTCATCTAGGATTACTAGACTTCTAGGGGTTGCTGAAGACAAAATATATGCTAGTTCGCTCATTTCTACAAAAAATGTTGATTTGCCTTGGCTGAGGTTATCTGATGCCCCTATCCTTGTAAATATTCGATCGACAATACCTATCTTTGCACTTTCACAAGGCACAAATGAGCCCATCTGTGCCATAAGGACTATGAGGGCAGTCTGCCTCATATAAGTTGATTTACCTGACATATTAGGTCCTGTTATAATTGCCATAAAGTTCTTGTTACGGTCAAGTTTTACATCATTTGGTACAAAGAGATTGCCTCCATCCATAGTCTCAACCACAGGATGCCTCCCGGAAACTATATCAATTTCAGTCGATTCATTAATCTCAGGTCTTACATAATTATTTTGTACCGCAACATAAGATAGAGAAGTTATTACATCTAATATTGCTATCTTGATTGATGTTTCCTGTAGTTTGGGAATCGCAGGTAAAATCCACTGTCTAAGTTCCTCAAAAAGCTCTGCTTCAAGCTTATTAATCTTCTCTTCCCCATTCAATACTACAGACTCAACTTCCTTCATTTTAGGTGTAATATAGCGTTCGTTATTAACAAGCGTCTGTTTTCGTATATATGAATCAGGTACCTTATCTATCTGACTTTTGTTTATATCTATGTAATATCCAAAAACTTTATTAAAGCCAACTTTTAGGTTCTTTATCCCCGTTCGCTCCCTTTCTATGGATTCAAGCGAGGCCATCCAAGCTTTTCCATCCTTAATTGAAAAATTTAGTTCATCAAGTTTATCTGAATATCCAGGTTTAAATATACCACCTTCTCTTATAGTAAATGGTGCATCATCACGGATGGCATCCTCAATGCGATGCTCTATATCAGAAAAATCATATATGTGATTATGTATTTCCAAAAGCATCTCTGCTCTAGAGTCTTTTAGCAGCACTTTAATCTCCGGCAGAACGGACAAGGATTTTTTTAGTGCTATCATATCTTTTGGATTGATAGTAGATGTCGCAATTTTCGCAGTAATCCTTTGAAAGTCGTATATTTTGTCGAGTATATTTCTAAGCTCGTTTAATAAGGCTGGTTTTGATTTTATCTCTTCTACAGCATCTAATCTCGCATCTATTGGTTTTGACCTGTTTAACGGCTCAATAAGCCATTGTCTCAGCATCCTAGCCCCATGTGCAGTCTTTGTTTTGTCTAGAACATGGAGAAGAGAACCCTTATTATCCTTGTCGTAAAGTGTCTCAGTCAACTCGAGATTTCGCATAGTGGCTTTGTCAAGAGACATATTACTACCTAGATCGTAAATTCTAACTTCAGTAATATGCTGCATTTTATTCATCTGAGTTTCTTTTAGATATTCTAAAATTGCTCCAATTGCTTCTATGGGACCAACGTCTCCCAATATTCCTATAGCAGATAGATTCTCGATACTAAAGTGTGATTTTATTAGTTCACAAGCTGCTGTAAGAACAAAATAGCTATCAGGTTTTACGGTGATGAACGCTTTGGATAATTCGACGAGTTTTTCCTTAGAGATAAATTCATTCATTGATTCATTTACAATGATTTCAGATATACCGAGTTTGTCAATCTCATTGAGCATATCCTCGAGCGTTTTAAATGATGCTGGTTTATGTGTTGCTGAAAACTCTCCAGTACCTATATCAACATATGCCAGCTGGAATTCTCCTCTGATATAACAAAAAGTAGATAGATAATTATTTTCCGGAATATTAATATCATCACCAATATTATTGGTTCCGGGTGTAATAATTCTAACTACTTCTCTCTTAACTATGCCTTTTGCAAGAGCAGGATCTTCTGTCTGCTCACAGATTGCAACCTTATATCCTTTGTCGACAACACGTTTGATATAAGTATTTACAGAATGAAAAGGCACCCCACACATAGGCGCCTTTTCTTCTAATCCACAATTTCTACCTGTGAGGGCTATTCCAAGAACCTTGGATATTTCCAGTGCATCTTCAAAGAAAAGCTCATAAAAGTCACCTAATCTATAAAAAATTACACAGTCAGGATATTTTTCTTTGATCCCCATGTAATGCCTCATCATGGGTGAAAGTTTCATATAGACGCTCCTCCTTGATTTTACTACCCTCTTAGCAAATATTATTTACCTTTTTTCTTATTATAAGCTTCAAGACCAAGTCTAATAAGCTCAACTCCTCTTCTCATATCGTCCTGGTTTAGAACATATGCAATTCTCATCTCATCCTTACCAAGACCTGGTGTTGCATAGAATCCTTCTGCTGGAGCAAACATTACAGTTTCTCCATTATCCTCAAATTCCTCAAGAAGGAATAATAGGAATTCTTCTACACTGTCAACAGGAAGCTTAGCAGTCATATAGAATGCACCGCCAGGTTTCTGACAAACTACGCCAGGAATCTTCATTAGTTCCTCATAAACGACGTCTCTTCTGCCGCAGTATTCTTTCTTAACTTCATCATAGTATGATTTAGGTAGTCTGAACAAAGCAGCTGCTCCAACCTGGTCAACTGTGGATGAGCAGAGTCTTCCCTGTGCAATCTTCATAGCGTTCTTCATGAACTCTTCGTTCTTAGAAAGCAATAGTCCAATTCTTGCTCCACATGCTGAATGTCTCTTAGAAACAGAGTCAACGATGATTACTCTATCAGCATATTCAGGAAGCATACCAAAAGAAGTAACTTCTCTATCATCATATGCGAATTCTCTATAAACTTCGTCTGCTATAATCCAAAGATCATGTTCCTTAGCGATTTCACCGATTAGTTTCATCTCATCTAAAGTTAAAACTGTTCCTGTAGGGTTACCTGGTGAAATACAAACTATTGCCTTAGTCTTATCAGTTATGCAAGCTTCAATCTGCTCTCTCTTTGCATAGTGATATCCATCTTCAGCCTTTGTTGTAATAGGAACAACCTTACCACCTGCAGTTGTAGCAAATGTATGGTAGTTTGTATAGAAAGGCTCAGCGATGAGAACCTCATCTCCAGGGTTAAGAAGTGCTATAAATGTCATAGTAAGAGCTTCTGAACCACCTGTTGTAACAATGATATTCTTTCTCTCAAAATCAATGTTGTAACCTTTAAAATATTCGATTACTGCATCCTGTAAATCTGTATTTCCGCCTGATTCAGAATATGCAATAACCTCTTTATTATATGCTCTGATAGCATCCATAAAAACTTCAGGTGTAGGAACATCAGGCTGACCAATATTTAGATGATATACCTTTTTCCCAGCATCTTTTGCTTTCTGAGCAATTGGATTGAATTTTCTGATTGGCGAAAATTGCATCGCTAATACTTTGTCCGACAGATTCATTTTTACGTCTCCTTTTTCTCCTGAATAAATTATCGTTATAGAGTGTCATGAGATGCCTTAACGACCTCATGTATACACAGTTCATTATAACCTATTTCACACGATTTTTCTAGATATAAAAGATATTCTATATTACCTTTTGCACCCTTTATTGGTGAGAAACTCAGTGCCAGTGGATATAGACCAGATTCTTTGGCATAATCAATTGATTTCTCTATTACTTCTACGTGTACCTTCTCATCTCTTACTATACCGTGTTTGCCAACTTGATCACGGCCAGCTTCAAACTGAGGCTTAACGAGGGCCACAATCTTACCGCCATTCTTTAAAACCTTTGATGCAACGGGGAACATGTGCTTAAGAGATATGAATGAAACGTCTATCGAAATAAAATCAATTGAATCATATAGATTTTCATCATCCAAATATCTTATATTGCATTTTTCCATATTTATAACTCTTGGATCTTGCCTTAACTTCCAATCAAGTTGTCCATATCCTACATCAACAGAATATACTTTTGATGCCCCATTTTGCAGCATACAATCCGTAAATCCACCTGTAGATGCACCCATGTCCATTGCAATTGCACCATCTAAAGAGATATCCCACAATTTTATGGCCTTTGCAAGTTTTAGTCCACCACGGCTAACATATGGACATTCGTCCCCTTTAACCACAATCTCACAATCAAATGGAAATTCTGTTCCAGCTTTATATTCTTTCTGCCCATCAACAAAAACAAGTCCTGCCATGATTGCACGCTTTGCCTTCTCGCGGGATTCATAATAACCTTCATTGACGAGCAGTTTATCTAATCTTTCTTTCTTCATCTTTTTAAATTTAGCTCGCTATACTTTCTTTCAATCGATTCAGCGATAGATTCGGCATCTAATGAATACTTCTTCTCAAGATTTTTTACATCACCGTGTTCAATGAATTTATCTGGCCACCCTATAGTAATAACTTTATTATTATATTCATCTTTGGAAATTAAAGAAGTCTGATTATTTTCAAATCTATCTCTATCAATTCTCTGAGTATAAAGTTTTGAAGAGAACTGCTCTCCAAATCCACCATTTAATGTTCCATCTTCAAGTGTTACTATGATCTTAGCTTTATCATCGAATTCTGACAAATCAATTGGCTTCACCATTTTTACATTAACAATTCCAACACTCATGCCCTTTTCTTCGAGAATTATTCTTATCTCTTTTGCTTTTTCCTGCATCCTTCCAACAGCCCATATATCAACATCTTGACCCGAAAACGATCTCTCGGTTGCGTATTTTGTTAAGTCAATTACTGTATTTTCTGATATACAATTTGGCTCAGCTACAGCATTATTGTCTAAAGGACACTCCCCTCTTGGATACCTTATGGCACATGGGAATTTTAACTTATATGCAATTCTAAATGCTTCTCTGAGCTGCTTTTCGCCGTTTGGTGTAAAAACAGTCATATTCGGCATAGTTGACAAATATGCGATATCAAAGTTTCCATGATGTGTCTCACCGTCAGCACCGACAACACCTGCCCTATCTATTGCAAAAATAACAGGTAGTTTCTGAATACAGACATCTTCTATAATTTGGTCATAAGCTCTTTGGAGAAAGGACGAATATATTGCAACTACAGGCCTTAAGCCGCTTACAGCCATTCCAGCTGAGAATGTAACGCCGTGTGCTTCTGCAATGCCAACATCAAAAAATCTTTCAGGATATTTATCGGCAAATTTTCTAAGACCTGTCGCATCACACATCGCAGCTGATACAGCAACTACATCATCGTGGTCTTTTGCCATAGATAGAATTTCATCCCCAGCTATGCTTGAGTATGATATACCCTTTGATGGATTTGGAAGCCCTGTACATGGGTTGAAACTTCCAATTCCATGAAACTTATCAGGATTATTTTCGGCACTTCTATAGCCCTTGCCTTTTTTAGTGATGGCGTGAATCAAAACAGGTCCATTTATTTTTTTTGCAGCCTGCATAGCATTGACAAGTTCTTCAACGTTGTGACCGTCAACAGGTCCAAGATAAGTAAGGCCTAATTCTTCAAACAAAATACCCTTAGGCAAAAGAGCGTACTTCATGTGATCCTTTGCGTTTCTCATTCCCTTATAGAGTGAATCTCCTATATATGGAACGTCGACGACCTTCTTTGCAGTTTTCTTGATATTTAAGTATTGATTAGATGTTCTGAGATTTCTTAGATGCTTCGCTAAACCACCTACGTTAGGAGAAATTGACATGCCATTATCATTTAATATAACAATAACACGTCGACCGCTCTCGCTTATATTGTTAAGCCCTTCAAATGCGAGTCCCCCTGTCATTGCTCCATCGCCTATGATTGCAACTATATTATAGTCACCGTGCTTCAAATCTCTACTCACCGACATTCCCATAGCTAATGAAATGGCTGTGCTACTATGACCAGTGTCGAATACATCATGTGGACTTTCGCAAACCTTAGGAAATCCACTCATGCCTCCATACTGTCTCAGAGAATCAAAACCCTTGGCTCTGCCGGTCAATATTTTGTGCACATAGCTCTGGTGCCCGACATCCCAAATTAGTTTATCTTTTGGGCTGTCAAAGGCAAAATGTAGTGCAAGAGTTAACTCAACAACACCAAGGTTAGGAGCCAAATGTCCCCCTGTTTTTGACACTTTCTCTATGAGAAAATCCCTTATTTGATAACTGAGCAGATCCAACTCATCGAAAGTCATTTTCTTTAAATCTTTAGGGAAGTCATATTCATAAAGTGATTTAAACATTTTTACCTCTTTCTTGTAGATAGCTTGAGAACAAGATCTCTGAAGAAGGCGGCATTATCGTAATAATCTTCAATAGCCTTTACGGCCTCTTCAGTATATTCGTTTAGCTTTTCTTGGGATTTTTCAAGACCCTGTTTCGTAACATATGTAATCTTCTTGCTATCCTTGTCAGAACCAATGTTTTTACCAAGTTCTTCACTATTTCCAACTTCATCAAGTATATCATCAGCTATCTGGTAGGCTAATCCCAAATATTCAGCATAAGTTGTCATCTTATTCATCATATCTTCATCAGCACCGCCGATGTAAAGCCCAGCTCGAATGGCAGCAACAATTAAGGCACCGGTTTTGTTGATATGTATGTATTCGATCATTTCAAGTGAACTGTCCTGGTTTTCAGCTTCCATATCAGAAACCTGACCTGCAACCATGCCTCTAACTCCAGCATATTTTGCTATTGCATACATTGCATTAATTCTTCTCTTCAGATTATCCATATTGTCAAAATGAAGATATAAATCCTTAATCATTATCTCGAATGCCGTGTTTAGGAGTCCATCGCCTGCAAGTGTTGCAATTGCGTCACCAAAGACCTTATGGTTCGTTGGCTTTCCCCTTCTGAGATCATCGTTATCCATGGAAGGAAGGTCATCATGTATTAAAGAATAAGTGTGAATATATTCGATTGCTGAGGCATATGCAAGAGCATCTTCAGCCTTTCCGCCTGCAAACTCACATGCAGCAAGAAGCAATGTAGGTCTGAGACGCTTTCCACCTGAATCAATAGAATATCTAATCGCCTCATAAAGACTATGGCTCTTCTCATCAATTCTAGGCAAATAGTCAGGAAGATAATCATTGATCAAATCTAAATATTTTTTGTACGTCTTATTCAAATCATCCATCTTGCTCATCTCCTCCGATTACTTTTTCAATTTCAAGCTTTGTCTCTTCGAGCATTTTCATGCATTCTTTATAACTTTCCATGCCTTCTTTGTAGCATTTTAAACTTTCTTCAAGCGTCAAGTTGCCTGATCTGATTTTTTCGCTCATCTGATTTAAAATTTCCAAATTATCTTCAAAACTCATTTTATTCATGATCATCCTCATAATATTTTATAATATAATCAGTATCTATTCTTTATTTTCAACCAAGCAAAATAATTTCCCGTCATGCAACGTTACTGTAATTTGCTCTCCTACATCCACGTCATTTACGGATTTAATAATATTTTGTCCGCAATCTTCTGCAAGTGCATATCCTCTTTTCAATATTGATTCGGGGTTATTGGCTTCAAGAGCAAGTGATGCATTCTGGCACTTATGTTTTAGCCTGATTAATATATTTTCCATTTCTCTACTAAGCGCAGAAAGTGAAAGATCCATTTGCCTTTCCATTATTTTGCTCCTTCCAGAAAGAGAATCTCTGAGTAGAGCAGCTCTGTCATTTAAATAATCTATAAGCTCAAAAGAATTATACACTGCCTTTTCAGCTGCAGCGGTCGGTGTCTCGGCCCTGTAGTCTGCTACCATATCGCATATCGTAAAGTCCGTCTCGTGACCAACCCCTGATATAATTGGAATCTTAGAATCGAAAACAGCCCTTGCCAAAACTTCTTCGTTATATGCCCATAAATCTTCCCTAGAGCCTCCGCCCCTTCCAACTATTAGAACATCCATATCAGGATAGATCCTGTTAGCTTTGCGAATTTTTTCAGAAATATCTCTTGCAGCCTCAGGCCCTTGGACAAGGGATGGAAAAATTGAAATTTTGACTCTGTCATTTTTATTTGAAATCGTTGAGATTATATCTTCAATTGCGGCACCGTCACCTGATGTAATTACACCTATATGCGATGCAAATCTAGGTATATCTTTTTTATATTCAGTATTGAAAAGACCTTCAGCATCCAATTTTAGCTTGAGCGCTTCAAAGGCCATAGCCATGGCCCCGTCTCCAGCAGGTTTCATGGAATTTACAAAAATAGAATATGTGCCATTTGGTTTATAAACACTTACAAATCCTGCAATTTCAACATTAATGCCGTCTTCTGGTTCAAATCTCAAAAAAACCGATTTATTCTTCGAAAGAAAGCAGTTCACCTTTGAAAACTCATCCTTAATTGAGAAATACTTATGTCCACTGCTATGATTCTTATAACCAGTTATTTCTCCTGTGATTTTCAAACTAGAAAGAGTGCTGTTGCCTCTTAGAAGAATATCTATGTAATTATTTAGTTGTGATACCGTAATTGGCTTTATTCCATCTTTACCAATCATCAATTAAATATTCATTCCCTTCTCTCTTTAACAATCGCACCTAAAACTGCATTTATAAAGGCAGGTGAATTTTCAGTTCCATACAATTTAGCCAAATTAATGGCCTCATTAATAGTTATAGCTGCGTCAATATCCGTTAAAAACAAAATCTCTGTAATCGCAAGCCTCAAGATTGATAAATCTATTTTCGCTATTCTTGATATATCCCACTCGGTTGAATACTTCTTTATATTATCATCAATACGACTATGGCTCTTTAGAAAACTTTCATACACCTTATCGCAGTATTCTTTTTCTAGTTTTTTCCCGTTATCTTCGAAGTATATATCTCTATCGGACCCTTCAAAATCATTTCTAGCCTCGATTTGATAAATAACCTTCATCATATGTTCTCTGGATAATTTTCTTTTATTTACGTTCATTAATTTTCCTCTTAAAAGTAACACCTTGAACATGTATATCTATTTTTGAAATATTTAGTTGAAACTGTGTTTTTAGTGTATTTGCAACGTTTTCCTGTATATTCCATGAAATTTCAGGTATGTTTTCACCATAATTAATACTTACAAAAATATCTATAACCATCCCCATCTTGTCTTTACTTATCTTTATACCCTTGTTTGGGGAACTTATGCCCAATATACTTTTTGACAACTGTTCAGTTAAGTTTTCTGTCAAGCTTGATACACCATCTGTGCTTAGTACAGTTTCCTTGATGTTGGAAATGATATCCTGCTCGTTTACGACACTCATCTTTACTCTCCGCATTCCTCTTCTTCGGTACTATCTTTTGTTGCCGTAATTACAAGTTTAACCTTGTCAATTCTTCTCTCTTTGACAGAAGTAATAGTTATTATGTATTTACCAAAATCCATCTCCTTGCCAAGATCTGATTCTGTCGGTATTTCACCGAGATTGTCGATTATGAAGCCTCCTATGGTTTCACTACTATCTGATTCCAAAACAATTCCATAATCCTCTTCAAGATCGTCAAGGCTAACATTACCGTCAATCAAAAATGTATTTTCGTCAATTTGCTTAACTACATGAGCATCTTCGTCATATTCATCATCGATGTCTCCAACAATCTCCTCTACAATGTCCTCCATGGTCACAATGCCGCTAAATCCACCATATTCATCGATTAGTACAGCAATATGGTTCTTCGTTTTCTGAAGTTCAAAGAAGAGCGAATCTATGTTTTTTGTTTCAGGCACAAAATAAGGCTCCCTGAGAATCCCTCTTATATCTACCTTGTCAAATCCCGTCTCCCTGGCTTTAATCAAATAATCCTTGATATTTAAGATCCCAATTATATTATCATAGTCGTCCTCATAAACAGGAATCCTTGAGTATCTAAGTTCCATTAATTTATCTATATATTCAGAAGTCGGCTCTAATATGTCTATTGCAAACACATCCGTTCTAGGGGTCATAATTTCATATGCCAATTCATCGTCAAAGTTAAAAATTGAAGAAATCATCTTCCTGCCTTCTTCTTTGATGATACCGCTCTCACGTCCAACCTCAAGCATCGACATTACCTCATCTTCAGAAAAGAATTTATTTTCAATATCAATATCTTGTTTGAACAATATGAGGATTATGTTAATGACAGTTTTAGCTATCCAAAACAAAGGAATACTAATAATATGCAATCCGTACACAAAATAGCAGCATTTTAAAGCAATTCTCTCGCTGTGAAGGAGTGCAATTTTCGAAGACAGTAGTATGGAAAATGTAACAACAAGTATAACCCACAAAATAGCAAGCAATTTGAAGTCATATGGCATCTTCCATAAGATCAAATAAGAATAAGAAAAAATCAAAAGCGAAAATAGTTTGATAGAAAATTGATATTTAAGAGGTCTTTCTATGAGAGCTATTGTAAACTCAAGCCTTTTCAAATATCTTTCATTCTCATCTGTAAAATTTTTCAGTCTGCTTTGGCTTGTGCTATCAAGCGCCGTCGTAAAACTTTGAAACAAGCCAAGTAAAAACAAATTTATAAATAAAATTATCAAATATCCGTATAAATCGGGGTCAGATTTCATCTTTTTCTCCTTAAAAGAAAATTCCGCTCAACAGGAAAGTTCATCTCTATATTTATCATCTGCTGTGCATGAGGTGCTGATTCAATCGGTTCACCTGTTTCTGCATCCAACATTTTTTCCACCTTCATCTTGTAGTATTCTATACCTGGTCCAAATACTTCGATCTCATCACCTACGTTTATTTTGTTCCTTTGCTCAACAAGTGCAAATGATGTTTCCTTGTCATAATCTCTTACCACACCGAGGAAATCATACTCTCTCGAATATGCATTTGTCACATAGTTCTGATCCTCGTTGTCCGGTTTGTCGAAGTAAAAACCCGTAGTAAACTCTCTATTGCTCGCCTTGTTAAGCTCTTCTAGCCATGACTTATCGAATTTATAGTTTTCAGGATCTTCTAGATACGAATCTATTGCCTTCCTGTATGCTCTTACAACTGTTGCAACGTAGAACATACTCTTCATTCGACCCTCAATTTTAAGTGAAGTTATTCCTGACTCAATTATTTGAGGTATGTGTTCAATCATACAAAGATCCTTGGAATTCATGATGTATGTGCCGTGCTCATCTTCTTCTATAGGATAGTAAACTCCTGGTCTTTTCTCCTCGACAAGCTGATACTTCCAACGGCAAGGATGTGCACACTCTCCGCGGTTAGCATCTCTTTCAATCATGAAGTTACTCAGAAGACATCTTCCCGAATAGGATATACACATTGCACCGTGAATGAATGCCTCTATCTCCATTTGGCTGCCAATCTCATCATAGATTTTCTTAATTTCGCTGAAGGAGAGCTCTCTTGCAAGTACAATCCTGCTAACTCCCTGAGACTGCCAGAATTTTGCTGTCATATAATTGGTCATATTTGCCTGTGTTGAAAGATGTATCTCTGCATCTGGGATTACAGATTTTATCATACTCAGAACACCTGGATCTGAAACTATGAAAGCATCTATTGGAATATCTTTGATTTTTTCCAGGTATTCCATAAATGGCTTTACATCTTCGTTATGTGCAAATATATTGGTTGTTAAATAAGCTCTCTTATCAAGAGAATGCGCAAATTCAACACCTTCCTTAATTTCATCTATATTTAAATTTCCGGCTGCAGATCTAAGACTGAACATTTCTCCGCCAAAATAAACTGCATCTGCACCGTATATTAACGCTGTCTTTAACTTTTCTAAATCACCTGCTGGTGCTAAAAGTTCAATTTTATTCATCAAACCTCCCATTTATTTTAGTTATGCTTATACCGTCACCAAGTGACAAAATTTTTGTATCAGTATTAGGTATATCACATATATAATCAACAAAAGACCTCATTCTTTTGATGCTTGTTTTGTGCTTTTTATTCATTTTATTATCAGACGTCATGCCTTTCATCAAAATGTTGTCACATATTATGAATGAGCCCTCTTTTGTTATAGGCAAACCTAAATCAAAAAACTCACGATAATGGCTCTTGGCTGCATCAATAAATATTAAATCAAAAGATTCCGATTTCCACTCACCGTCATGCTGAAGCATTTCTAAAAACTCTACGGCATCCGAATGAGCTACGAATATATTATCCTTTTTGGAATGCTTTATTATATTTAGCTTTGCCTGTTCCCACATTTCGTCATCTCTCTCAACAGATAAAACCGTTACTTCCGGCAAAAGATATGAAAAATAGAGGGCAGAATAACCAATCGCTGCGCCTATCTCAAGTATCTTCTTAGGCTTAATCAGCGGCATAAATGTCCCAAGAAACATCTCGGTTTCTCTTAAAATAATGGGTACATGTGCTTTTTCAGCCTCTTCGCGAAGATCCCCCATTTCAGAATTTATAGGTCTGTAATATTTCTCTATGTAATTATTAACATTTTCTGTTCTAATCATTTGCCACTCTTTTCAAGTGCATCGTAGTATTCTTCTTTGTCTTTTAAAAACTTGTCATAATCCACAGAATATTCCATGCTGCCATCAAGCTTTGAGCTTACAACAAAATATATGTATTTTGTTTTCTCAGGATCTGCAGCTGCCTTTATGGACGAGATACCAGGATTGCATATCGGTCCAGGCGGCAAACCTTCGTTGATATAAGTGTTATATTCAGACTGTATCTCAGTGTCAGCAATAGATAGTACTGGCTTGTCTTCTTTTAAAATATACTGCACAGTAGAACACATCTGCAACATCATATCCTTCTTTAATCTATTATATATTACTCCTGCCACCAAAGGCCTTTCGTCACTTTTTACAGCCTCTCTTTCGACAATTGAAGCAACAGTCATAATTTCATTCAAAGATTTCCCAGACTTATCAACAAGCTTTTTAATGTCTTTGTCATATTTTTGTTCAAAGTTATCTAGGCATGCCTTTATTATATCGTGAGCTGTAGTATCTTTTGAAAAGGAGTACGTGTCTGGATATAGATACCCTTCATATTTATCTTTTCCCTCGATATCCTTAGGTAAAAATGAGTAGTCAAAGCTTCCAGTTTCAAGTTCATTCTCAAATTCTGACTGGGAGCAGATTCCCTTCTCTTCTAGCCTTTTCCCAATTTTATATATGCTAAATCCCTCAGGTATTGTTATGGTATTCTTATTGTCGACCCCATTTATGATTACTGTTGCAATTTCAGATGGTTTCATCGATTTATTTAAACAGTATTCTCCAGATTTAAATTCTCCATCATATCCCTTAATCTTTGAAAGGATTTTAAATTTTAATGCACTGTCTATTACATCACTATCCTCTAATATATTCGCAACATAGGAAGTGCCCGCACCAGACGGTATTTCAACATTAACTTCAGTATTATCAGATGAATCTAAAGGTTTATCGAGATTCAAAAATCCAATGAGCATCAAAATTATTATAGCAATAAAAATTATCAAAATTATAAATGTTGATTTTTTACTTTTCTTCATATTTCCCTCTTGGTAAATAAATTAATATATATAGAATAAAAATTTCAAAGTAAAAACAAGGGACGTTTCTACGTCCCTAGTAAATCTTATTTTGCTCTGCCTAGGTATTCACCTGTTCGAGTATCTATCTGTATATTTTCACCCTCATCGATGAATATAGGTACCTGTACAACTGCACCTGTTTCCATTGTCGCCGGCTTTGTAACATTTGTTGCAGTATCACCCTTAACACCAGGTTCAGTCTCTACTACCTTTAGAACTACTGAATTAGGTGGTTCAACTAGAAACGCAACACCCTTGTAGAACTTAAGCGTGGCTTCGTCATTTTCTCTAAGATACAAGATAGCATCTTCCATCTGTTCCTTACTGATTGGAATTTGGTCATATGTCTCTGTATCCATGAAGTAAAAAAGATCTCCATCGCTATACAGGTATTGCATAACCTTAGTTTCGATATGAGCCTTAGGGAATTTGTCGCTCGGGTTAAAAGCTTCTTCTCTAGTCGCTCCAGTTAAGATATTCTTATACTTTGTTCTCACAAAGGCAGCACCTTTGCCGGGTTTAACGTGTTGAAAATCCAATACAACATAAGGATCTCCATTCATTTCGAAAGTTATGCCTTTTCTAAAATCACCTGCTGATATCATTCTGTAATTATCTCCTTTTTAAAATTGCGAATAGTCACGCTGACTCATCGATATATTATAGCAAAAAACAGTATTTTGTGCAAATATTGAGCTCTATTGCTCGCCGATTCCCATCACTTCTCCGAGAATTTTGTAAACATCATTCATCATGATAGAAAATCTCATTTCAGCCTGCATATATTGTGCTGCAAGAGGATCCTGCATTATTATACCATAAAGTTCCTGAACCTTAGTTTGAAAGTCCTCACCTAGTTCCTCACCAGTTAGAGTTTTTGCCTGAAGTTCAAGCTGTTTCTGTTGAAAGTCAGCTACGATTTTTGCAAGTTCTTCATTCTTATCCAGAATTTCCTTCTGTGCCTGATATTGTTTAAATTCTTCTGATTCTTTAATCGCCTGAGCAAGCCCATGCGCCTGATCATATACGTTCATACATCCTCCTCAAATTTACTATATATATTTATTAACTATCAAACTAAACTTTTTCAAACTTAATTGCGAAAAAATATTTTAAATAAGGTCTTATCCCCATACCTTCATTATGATTGGAATAATCATAGGCTGTCTCTTAGTTTTCTGGAATAGATAGTTTTTCATATTTTCCTTTAGTTTGGTTTTCAGCACATTGACGTCTGTGATACCCGAAGAAACTGAATCTCTTATAATCTTGGAAGCCTTGGCCTTCATTTCCTCAATAAAGACAGCATTTTCCTTCACATAGATAAATCCATTTGTTGTTAACTCAGGGCCATTTATAATCTCTCCAGAATTCCCATCTATACACACACTGATTGAAATCAAACCTGCCTCAGAAAGCTGTTTTCTTTCCTTTAGCACAACATTACCAACATCTCCAACACCAAGTCCGTCAACCAGTATATCCTCAGCTGATGCAACTTTATTATTTACAATAACTTTTTTCTTGTCAATACATAGTTGGTCGCCGTTGTCCAATATATGAATATCCTTCCTATTCATTCCTAAATTCTCTGCAAGTTCAGCATGCTTAATAAGATGCCTTGTCTCTCCGTGAACTGGCATAAAATGCCTAGGTTTTATAAGTGAGTGAATGATTTTTAATTCTTCCTGGCAGGCATGACCAGATACATGTATATCTGCAATATCATGGTATATTACATTAGCGCCCTTTTCATAGAGTTTATTTACAACATTTGAAACAGTCTTCTCATTCCCTGGAACCGGAGTTGAAGAGAATATCACGGTATCATTTTTCTTAATCTTTACATTTCGATGTTCGTCGTTGGCCATCCTTGAAAGGGCCGCCATTGGTTCTCCCTGACTACCCGTCGTTATTACAATAAGTTCATTATCCTTGTAATTCTTTGTGTTCTTGAGGTCAACAAAATAGCCTTGTGGAACATTCAGGTATCCAAGGTCACTGGCAAGTTTAACAACATTGTCCATACTTCTACCTGATACGGCAATCTTTCTGTGATGCCTAACCGCAAGGTCCATTATTTTCTGAACCCTGTGCACATTTGATGAAAAAGTTGCAATTATTATCCTACCCTTTACCTGTCTGAAAATACCCTCAAGGGTTTCTCCGACAACCTTTTCAGATCTTGTAAAACCAGCCTTGATTGCATTAGTGCTATCAGCTAGAAGCAAGTCAACACCTTCCTCACCGATTTCTGCCAGTCTTACAAAGTCCATAGGTTCACCGTCAACAGGCGTATAGTCAATTTTAAAATCACCTGTATGGAAAACTTTTGCACAAGGAGTCTTAATAAATAGGGAAACAGCATCTGCAATTGAGTGCGTTGCCCTTATAGGCTCTATTTTAAATGAACCTATTCTAAATTCCTTGCCTGCAGTAATAATATGATTTTTAGCAGTAAGCCTATGCTCCTTAAGCTTGTTACCAACAAGTCCAAGAGTGAGTTTTGTTCCATATAGAGGAACATCGACCATTTTTAATAGATACGGAACTGCACCGATATGGTCTTCATGACCATGAGTAATAACTAGCCCCCTGAGTTTCTCCTGATTATCTAGAATATACTGAAAATCGGGTATCACGATGTCTATACCCAGCATTTCATTTTCTGGGAAAGAAAGTCCGCAGTCTATGAGAATCATTTCATCCCCATATTCAATAACGGTCATATTCTTACCAATTTCATTTAATCCTCCCAAGGGGGTAATTTTCAAATTTTTCGTTTCTTGATTTCTTCTTCTATTCAACTTTAAATTATCCCTCCTCCTTTATTAAGTCCTCTGAAATTCATTTTTTCAAATTCATTCAGATTCTTTAATTATATTTATTATTTTACAACAATGTTAACAAGCCTTCCCGGTATCGGAATGACCTTGATAACATTTTTACCATCAATATGATTAATAACATTTTCATTTGACATTACAAAATCCTCAAGCCCCTTCTTATCGAGTTTGGAGTCAACCATCAACTTTTCTTTAATCTTTCCATTGATTTGAACTACAATTTCAACCTCGTCACGTTCAAGTGCCGACTCATCGTAGCTAGGCCATGACTGATCCTCTAATCTTCCTGAATCAAAACCTTCCCACATCTCTTCTGCAATATGGGGTGCAAATGGATATAACAAAATAATCACATTCTTCACAGCTTCAACGAGAATATCAATGCGAGCATTATCAAGTTCTTTATATCTATAGCATTCATTTACAAGTTCCATGATAGAGCTGATTGCAGTGTTGAAATTGAATCTGCCGCCGGCATCCTCTGTAACCTTCTTTATTGCAGCATTCATCATCAGAAGCAATTCCTTATCGTCAGAAGTTTTATTGTCGTCCTGTGCCTTGGAACTATTTTGTTCGGCATTAGTTCTTTCAACAGTTTCCATAGCAAGTCTATACACACGGTTCAAGAACCTATAACTTCCCTCAACACCTTCGTCAGACCAGTCAAGTTCCTTTTCAGGCGGTGCAGCAAACAGAATAAAAAGTCTAGCAGTGTCAGCGCCATACTTATTTATAATTTCATCTGGCGATACCACATTACCAATTGACTTACTCATCTTCTTGCCATCTTTGTTCACCATGCCCTGTGTTAGCAATCTCTTGAATGGCTCATCGTTTGATACAAGACCAAGATCCCTGAACACCTTTTGGAAAAATCTAGAGTACAATAGATGCAAAATCGCATGTTCAACTCCGCCGATATACTGATCTACAGACATCCAGTAGTCGGTCTTTTCCTTCGAAAAAGGCATATTCTCATTGTGAGGATCGCAATACCTCAAGAAATACCAAGATGAATCAAGGAAGGTATCCATCGTATCGAGTTCCCTCTTAGCTTCTCCGCCACAAACTGGGCATTTGCAGTTTACAAAATCCTTTGAAGTAGCTAAAGGAGATTCACCCTTTCCTGTAAACTCAACATCCTTTGGCAACAAAATAGGCAGGTTCTCTTCTTTTTCAGGAACCCATCCGCATTTCGGACAATTAATCATTGGGATTGGAGTTCCCCAATATCTCTGTCTCGAGATAAGCCAGTCCCTAAGCCTGTAATTTATAGTCTTCTTGCCTATACCCTTTTCAGTTATATAGTCTATAATCTTTACAATTGCTTCTCTGTTATTAAGGCCGTTAAACTCTCCTGAGTTTATCATCTTGCCTTCAGCCTCAAACGACTCAGAAAGATTGTTAACATCAATATCAGAATCGTTAGGCTCAACCACAGGCACAATATCCAAATTAAATTTTTTCGCAAAATCAAAGTCTCTCTGATCGTGAGCTGGAACAGCCATTATAGCTCCAGTTCCATATCCCATTAGAACATAGTCTGAAATAAAGATTGGAATTTCTTTAGCTGTGATTGGATTTACAGCATATCTTCCGATAAATACACCTGTTTTCTCTCCAACTGTCGATGAACGTTCTATGTCATTCTTATGTGAAACCTCTTCAATGTAGTCAAGAGCTGCCTTTTCTTCTGGTCTTCCCTTAATTAATTCCTTTACAAATGGATGCTCAGGCGAAATAACCATGTATGTTACTCCAAACACAGTGTCTGCCCTTGTAGTAAATACATTTAATTTCTTATCAAAATCTACTATATCAAAAGAGATTTCAGCACCAATGGATTTGCCGATCCAGTTCTTCTGCATCGTCTTAACCTTATCAGGCCAATCTTCCAATTTATTAAGATCCTGAAGTAACTCATCAGCATAATCAGTAATTTTTAAATACCACTGAGAAAGATTTTTCTTGCCTACTGTCGACTTGCAGCGTTCACATTCTCCGTTAACCACCTGCTCATTTGCAAGAACTGTCTTACAGCTTGGACACCAGTTAACTGGATTCTCCTTCTTATAAGCCAAGCCTTTTTTGTAAAACTGTATAAAAATCCACTGCATCCATCTATAGTAGTCAGGCCTGCAGGTACTAACTTCCCTATCCCAGTCATATGAAAAACCAAGTTTATCGAGCTGTTCTTCCATCTCTTTAGTATTATTTTCTGTCCATTCAGAGGGCTCAACATTGTTCTTAATTGCCGCGTTTTCTGCTGGTAGCCCAAAAGAGTCAAATCCCATAGGATGAAGAACGTTAAAACCTTGCATTTTCTTGATTCTCGCAATGGCATCACCTATTGAATAATTCCTAACATGACCCATATGAAGTTTTCCTGAAGGGTATGGGAACATCTCTAACACATAGTATTTTTCCTTAGAAAAATCATCTACAGTCTTAAATGTCTTTTCATCCTTCCAAGTTTTCTGCCATTTATTTTCTATTTTTTTAAAATCGTATTTCACATCTCCATGAACAGTCATAAATTACTATTACCTCTCTTATATTTTGTACAAATCCATTCCGATATTCTGTCTAAGGCATTCAAATATTTTGTCTAAATCCATTCAGACACATCTATTGTGTCGCAGTCGCCCCATACTTTCTCAATATTGTATTTTTCTCTAGAATCCTCTGTGAGTACGTTAACTACAACATCGATATAATCCATCAAAAGCCAGTCTGAGTTCTGCTTACCTTCAACGGATCTTGGCATTAAATCAAATTTTGCGAGTCTATCTTCAACCTCATCGACCAATGCATTAAGCTGCCTTATTGATCCACCTGTTGCCAAAACAAGATAGTCCGCAAATGACGATTTTTCACTCACATCAATAACCATGATATTGGTTGCTTTCTTATCTGCAAGCGCCCTTACAGCTTCCTCTACTATCTTTAAACTATCCATTAAACCCTCTTTTCCTTCAAATATCTTAGCGCCCTAATTGTATCTTCATCAACCTCAAGGCCCTTATTTTCAATAGATTCCTTTAAAAATTCAAGTATGAATATGCAAACAGCATCTATGTTCTCAAAAGCCTTCTCACGAAGCATGGCAGCTTCCTTATACGTTCGGCCTTCTTCACATGTGTCTGCAACAAATATAATTTTTTCAAGCATACTCATATTCGCTCTTCCAGTTGTGTGAAAAGCAATTGCATTCAATATATCTTCATCATTTATACCCAGTTTATCTCTCGATACAACTGCTGCTAATTTACTATGGGATAGATTTTGATTCCCGATGTATTTCTCGTCAAGGCCATACATCCGCACCAACATGTCGTTTTCTTCCAATGATATGTTCTTCTCTAAATCGTGCAAAATAGCTGCAATCCATGTTTTGTCAACATCCACATCATAATGAATCGCAAGTTTTGTCGCTAAATCGGCAACTCTCAATGTGTGCTCAAATCTCGACTTCCCAGTATTTTGTTTAACAATATTGAGTATCTTATCCTTATCTATAGAGTGAATATTCATCTATATACTTTTCAATCTCCTTTGGGACCATATCCCTGATACTTCTACCGTATTTTAGTTTTTTCTTAATTTCTGTAGATGATATGTTTAAGGGCGGATTTGAAAGGAGGAATATTTCGCTGCCATAAATATCCTCATAATGTTGTATTTTTGATTTAAGGCTATCCAAAGAAAATCCAGGCCTGTTCGCAACTATAAAGGCGGTGCTCTTTAAGAGTTCTTTACCCTTATACCAACTGTCAACCGTCATCAATGAATCCGATCCGCAGATAAAATACAATTTATCATTTTTATAAATACTTCGAAGCCTCTGCATTGTATCATACGTATAAGACACAGTGTCTGTATCAATTTCAATCTTTGAAAGTTTAAAGTTAGGATGCACCGAGACAAACTTTTCAAGCATATTTATTCTATGTTCTTCAAGTTCCATTTCTCGGTTAACCTTAAACGGAGAGACATTTGCCGGCAGCAATATCAGCAAATCTAAGCCGACTTCCTTGATACTTTCTTCTCCTATTGACATGTGCCCATTATGAAATGGGTCAAATGTACCGCCCAAAATTCCAATTTTTTTCATTGCAATCAAATCATTCTCTTAGTTCTAGTCCAAGTTCCGCTAGTTGTTCTTCACTTGCCTTTCCTGGTGCCTCGCTTACCATACACTGAGCGTTCTGGTTTTTAGGGAATGCAATAACATCTCTGATACTCTCTTCTCCTGCAAGGAGCATTACCATGCGGTCAAGTCCATATGCGATTCCACCGTGAGGAGGCACTCCATAGCGTAGTGCTGTTAAGAAGAAACCAAATTTTTCCTCGCAGTCTTCATCTGAAAGACCAAGTGCTCTAAACATAGTCTTTTGTACTTCCTGATCATGGATTCTGATACTACCGCCGCCAAGTTCCACACCGTTTAAAACGATATCATAAGCGTTCGCATTCACTGACATTGGATCGATTTCGATCCTATCAAGGTCTTCAATCTTAGGGCTTGTGAATGGATGATGCATAGCCTTAATGTCACCATCGTCACTCTTCTCAAACAAAGGAAAATCAACAACCCAGAGGAAGTTATACTGTTTATTGTCCAGTAGCCCCATCTCGGAAGCAATATGTCTTCGTAGGAAACCTAGACCATCTTGAACATGCTTTGCTGTATCTGATGCAATTAGGATCAAATCTCCATTCTTGCCATCTACAGCATCTACTATTTTCGAAAGTGCATCCTGATCAAAGAACTTATTGATAGAAGAATTGATTTTTGATTCCTCAGGCTTAATCCAAACCAGGCCCTTGAGTCCGTATGCCTTAACTTGCTCAGTCAGTTTATCAATTGCCTTCCTACTAAACTTTGATCCTCCTTCATCTATACAGATTGCCGAAATCAAGCCGTCTGAGTTCAAAACATCGTTGAATACCTTAAACTCACTTCCCGAAACAACGTCATTTATCTTTATAAGTTTAAATCCAAAACGAGTATCTGGCTTATCGGACCCGTAATTCTCCATTGCATCTTTGTATGTCATCCTAGGAAATGGTGTTTCAACTTCAACGCCCATCACCGACTTCATAATATATTTGATGTAGCCTTCCTGAAGTTCTATAATATCTTCTCTGTCAACAAAAGACATTTCCATATCTATCTGTGTAAATTCAGGCTGCCTGTCAGCTCTCAAATCCTCATCTCTAAAGCATTTAGCAATTTGAATATATCTGTCTGTGCCACCTACCATGAGAAGCTGCTTGAACATCTGTGGCGATTGAGGCAGAGCGTAAAAACTTCCAGGATTTATTCTGCTTGGCACAAGATAATCCCTTGCACCTTCAGGAGTTGGCTTAATCAGCATAGGTGTTTCAACTTCCGTAAAGCCATGCTCATCAAAATAGTCACGAGTCTTCTTTACAATTTTATGCCTCAAGGTTAAATTTCTCTGCATATGGTGTTTCCTAAGGTCGAGGTATCTGTATTTAAGTCTCAATGCATCGGAAACTTGGTCGTCATCTTTTACGTAAATTGGTGGAGTTTCCGATTTCGAATATATAGAAATTTCTTTTGCAATAACTTCAATATCTCCTGTCGGTAAATCAGGATTTTTTGATGATCTAAGAACAACTTCACCCCTGACACCAATAACAAACTCACTCCTTATTGACTCGGCAATTTCAAGTAGTTCCTTTGGAGAATTGTCTGGGAAGGTAATCTGTGTAATTCCTGTTTTATCTCTAAGGTCGACAAATATAAGGCCTCCCAAATTCCTTTGTTTTGACACCCATCCATTAAGTACAACTTCCTGTCCTATATTGTCAGTCCTCAATTCTCCGCACATATGAGTTCTCTTAAGCAGGTTATTCATTCTATGTATATATCTCCTTTCAGCTCCGCTAGCGGGCTTCTATTGTTCTTTCTTAGATTTTAAAAATTCTATTAATCTGTCAGCATTTATCTTTGTCTGCTCAGAAGTCGCCATTTCCTTAATGGATAATTCGCCTGTTGCAATTTCATCATCGCCTATGACAAGAGTGTATTTTGCACCTATTCTTCCAGCATACTTAAACTGTCCCTTAACATTCCTTGCTAAGGTGTCCATCTCGGCTTTAATGCCTTCTTTTCTAAGTTTATTCAAAAGTCCAAGACTGTATTTCTTAGATTCATCTCCTATGTAGACAATAAATGCTTCGATTGCATCCGGTTCTTTGATTTCAGTATTACAATATTCCATTAGCATTAGCAATCTTTCTATCCCAAGTCCAAAGCCGACTCCAGGGATTGGTGGCCCCCCGATTTCTTCTATCAGGTGATCGTATCTTCCGCCACCACAGATGGTTCCCTGAGCACCTAAGCTTGTTGTAACAAATTCAAAGGCCGTCTTGGTGTAATAATCAAGCCCTCTTACAATCTTAGGATCTACAGTAAACTCAATTTCCATAGCATCAAGATTTTGCTTAAGTTCTTCGAAGGCATTCTTGCAATCATCGCAGAGATAATCAATCATTAGAGGTGCCTCTGCTACAAGTTCCTTACATACTGGAGACTTGCAATCAAGTATTCTCATAGGATTTTTCTCATATCTTGTTTTGCAGGTTTCGCATAAATTGTCATATCTTGGAGCAAGGAAATCCTTTAATGCTTCCCTATGAAGGCTTCTGCATTTTGGACATCCTACACTGTTAATTCTAAGTTCAACATCCTTGATCTGCATCTTATGAAGAAAATCATTTGCTAAAGCTATAACTTCTGCATCAGCCATCATATCATCTGTTCCGAACACTTCAATGCCAAACTGATGGAAAGCCCTGAGCCTACCCGATTGAGGCTTTTCATACCTAAAGCAAGGTGTGTTGTAGTAATACTTTGTAGGTTGTATTTCTGCATATTGCTTGTGCTCAATAAAGGCTCTCACTGCAGGTGAAGTTCCTTCAGGTTTTAGGGTAATGCTTCTATTTCCCATATCATTAAAGGTATACATTTCCTTATTAACAATATCGGTTGTATCTCCAACTCCCCTCACGAAAAGGTCCGTATGTTCAAAAACCGGAGTTCTTATCTCTCCAAATCCGTATAGATCACAAATCTTCGCAAATTCGTTTTCTACGTATTGCCATTTATAACTTTCCTTAGGTAACACATCTTTTGTACCCTTTGGTGCGTTAGTTAGCATTATTAACCCTCCTGTCCGCAAATCCTATTTTCTTTCTTTCAATCATTTCATCAACTCTATTAATATACTCTTGGTAGTTAGTCACATTAGGTATTCGTTCAAGTCGATTTTCTTCTGGGAAAAAAGCCTTACTTATCCCTCCTGCACCAATCGCAATGATATCCTCATGCTCATCCATTATCGCCATATTATAAATGCAAAATGCATCATCCTTGCAGTAACCTGTATTTTCATGAGCGCCTGCCATGTGCTTCTGCCTATAAAGATAATACGGCCTAAATCCATTTTTATTCAAAATCTCTCTGCCAAAATCAAGCATCTGTCCGACAAGCATGCCAACTCTGTGGTAATAATCTCTGTCGATATCAATCAGCTTAGACCCTCTTTTGACAGCCAATGAATGTATCGTCACATTATTAGGTTCAAGATTTAAAACTTCGTAAATAGTATGCTTAAAATCCTCAAATTCTTCACCGGGAAGCCCGGCAATGATGTCACAGTTTATTGCCTCAAACGGAAAAGATTTTGCAATATCAAACGCCTGCCTTATCATATCTGTATCGTGATTTCTTCCAATTCGATTGAGGGTACTATCATTCATAGTTTGGGGATTTATACTTATTCTGCTTACACCACCACGTATCGCGGATTTCAGTTTTTCCCATGTAATTGTATCCGGTCGTCCTGCTTCAAGAGTAATTTCCTTAACTCTAGACATAGGAATATGCTCTTTGATTGTACAAAACAGCTCATCCAGCTGTGAAGAATTTAATGTCGTTGGCGTACCTCCTCCGATGTAAATGCAGCGGGGATGCATATTGTATTCCTTCATCATACTGCCAACCTCTTCAATTTCCTTCAAAAGTGCAAGAAAATAAAGCGCAATCTCGCTATATGCCACCTGATTTGAAGCAAACGAACAGTAACTACACCTTGTAGGACAAAACGGAATCCCTATGTAAACGCTGGCATTATTTGGATCTATGCCACCAATCATACTTTTCTGATAGTTATAAATATCTTCAATCAAATCAAGTTTCTTATCTGAGATTAGGAAATTGTTACTCATCATTTTCTTTGTATGAATGCAATCCCCTCCAAGTTTCTCAAATGTTTCGCCCCACAGCTTCACAGGCCTTATACCAGTTAATATCCCCCAATCAGGCTTATGTGATGTAAGAGTAGCAAGTTTTTGATATATTTCTCTCTTGATCTGGTTCTTATCATCGCTTCCATAAGCATTGAAATGTATAACTTCTTCTGACGAGTCATCCTCATCATCAGACAATATTCTATATCTATCTGACGACAGGAATACACGAATCATTTCATCGAGAAGATATTTCTTTTCAAAATCGTGAATTTTAATCTTGTACAAAAGGATTATACCTCTTCTCGTGCTCCACCGTCGTATCACCCATATGCCCTGGCAACAAAATAGTGCTGTCAGGATAGGTAAATATTTTGTTCTTGATTGATCTTATAATCTCATCGAAATTTCCACTATAAAAGTCTGTTCTTCCAATGGATTCTCTGAATATTGTATCTCCTGTGAAAATATAATCTCCACATACTATGCACATTCCACCCTTCGTGTGGCCTGGAGTGTGTAAAAATTTGAGATTCATATCACCTACAGTTAGTTCATCACCATCATTAACATATATATCTGCATCGATTGAAATATCATAACCAAAAATATCTTTAGCAGCATTTAGCGCAGAGTCATTTAGAATTTCACGCTCATCGCAGTAAGCCACGACTTTTGCATCTGGAAAATCCTCCTTGAACCCAGCAATTCCACCTATGTGATCGCCGTGGCCGTGGGTTAAAATGATATATTGAACATCAATGGATTCACTTTTTGCTATTTCAGTTAGCCTAGGTTCATATCCGCCTGGATCAACTATAAAGCCAACTCTTCCATCGTAAGCAAGATATGTGTTAACCTGAATCGGCGATGTTAAAAACTTATATATTTTCATTTCTTGTTATCTCCTATATACGCTGATCATGCCCTGTATGTTTCTCATAACCCTTTGAATTTTTTGCATATGTTGTGTGCTTGTAATGGAAAGTGTTAATGTGATTTTGAGTGTGTCATCTCCAAAAGGCTTTGCGTTTACACCTGCAATGTGAATGTCCATATCTTCGCAAGCCTTGGAAATTTCAGAGAAAATACCTTTTCTATCACTCGTAATAAGTGTTATGTCAACATTATATGATTTACCAGGATTTATGTCCTCCCACTCAACTTCTATGAGTCTAGATTGTTCTTCATCTGGCAAAGCCAATATGTTTGAACAATCAGTTCTGTGGACAGAAATTCCTCTTCCCTTAGTTATAAATCCTATAATTTTATCTCCAGGAACGGGGTTGCAGCATCTTGCCGTTCTTATCATAAGATTATCAACAGAGTCGCCTTTGACAACTATTCCAGGATCATCAGTTCGTCTAGGTCTCCTATCGACCTTGTTCATCGACTCAATGGTTTCTTCTTTTGTTGCTTCTTTCTTAGCATCTATATCGCTTAAATGCAGTTTTATCAGATAATTAGAAACCTTGCTTAGAGCTGTACCTCCTCTAGATATTTGAGAATAAAGCTCATCAGCATTTAAGTATGCAAACTCCTTAACTGCTTTATTTATATTGCCTGCTTTTGCAACTAGCTGAGGGTCATAACTTTTTTTTCTGATATTTTTATCAAGAGCATCCTTGCCTCTTGCAATATCATCACCCTTATTCTCACGCTTAAGCCACTGTCTTATTTTGTTGCGTGCCGATGAACTCTTTGCGATTTTTAACCAGTCTACGCTCGGGCCACTAGAGTTTGATGATGTTACAATCTCAACTATGTCACCATTTTGTAGTGCATGATCAATCGTAACCATTTTACCATTAACCTTGGCTCCAACACAGTGACAGCCTACATCCGTATGTATTTTAAATGCAAAATCAAGTGGAGTAGAACCTGATGGCAAATCTATAACCTCGCCCTTTGGCGTAAATACAAATACCTGCGTAGAAAATAGATCCATTTTAAGTGTATCGAGGAATTCTTTTGGATCATTAACTTCCTGTTGCCACTCGAGGGTTTGTCTGAGCCACGCAAGTTTCATCTCTTCAGAATTACTATCTTTGCTACTCTTACCTTCTTTATATTTCCAGTGCGCAGCAATACCGTACTCGGCAACCCTATGCATCTCATACGTTCTTATCTGAATTTCAAACGGTTCTCCATTGTCTCCGAGCACTGTGGTGTGGAGAGACTGATACATATTTGCCTTTGGCATAGCAATATAGTCCTTGAATCGTCCAGGAATTGGCTTCCACATAGTGTGTACGATACCTAGGACTGCATAGCAGTCTCTAACTGTTTCAACAATAATCCTGATTGCAGTTAGGTCAAAGATTTCATCAAGTTGTTTATTCTGAAGTCTCATCTTCTTATATATGCTATATATGTGTTTGGATCTTCCAGTGATGTCATATTTCAAATTCATATCCTTCATGGCGTCTTTAATTTCTTCCATGGTCTGATTTATGAATTCTTCTCTTTGATCCTTTTTTGCTGAAACTTCTTTTGAAAGCTCTTCAAAATCTTCGGGATGAAGATACTTTAGAGCAATGTCTTCAAGTTCAAACTTTATTGTGTAGATACCTAATCTGCTTGCAAGTGGTGCATATATATCAAGAGTTTCCTGTGACTTTTCTTTTTGTTTCTCAGGCTTCATGAATTTTAGTGTTCTCATATTGTGAAGTCTGTCAGCAAGTTTAATTATGAGCACTCTAATATCCTTAGACATAGCAAGGAACATTTTTCTTAGGTTTTCAGCCTGAGCTTCTTCTTTGTTGTCAAATTTGATAGCACCTAATTTTGTAACACCGTCAACAAGAAGAGCAACTTCTTCATTAAAATCTTCAACAAGTTGCTCTCTAGTATAATCTGTGTCTTCAACAACATCGTGAAGCAAGCCTCCAACGATTGTAGCCTCGTCCATGCCAAGTTGGGCAAGAATAACCGCAACAGACATAGGGTGTATAATATATGGCTCACCGCTCTTCCTCATTTGTCCGTTGTGAAGTTCAAATGCTTTGTCGAGCGCCCTACCAATCATATCCACATCATAGTTGCTGCTAATATTTAATAATGTGTCTAAAAATTCTTCTCTTGATTGCATTTACTATTTCTTTTCTTTTTTAGATTTTTTATGTTTGGTCACATATGTAGATTTGTCTTCATTCTTTGAAAACTCATACAAAAGAGGGCTGCAAAGGAAGATTGACGAATATGTTCCCACAATTACACCTATCATAAGTGGTAGTACAAACTCTCTAATCGATGCTGAAACCATTATGAATAGAGGGATCATACAAACAATTGTAGTAAGTGATGTCACAATTGATCTATCTAAAGTCTGCGCAACACTATAATTCAAAACTTCAATTAAAGGTTTCTTTCTGTAGAAATGCCTGTTTTCTCTTATCCTATCAAAAATAACTATGGTGTCGTTTATAGAATATCCTACAACCGTCAAAATACCTGCTATGAATGGGTTGTTTATAGTTACTCCAAATATAGCGTAAAATGCAAGCATTACCATGACGTCATGTAATACGCCGGCGATAGATGAAACGCCATATTTCCAGGATTTAAATCTGAATATTATATAAATTAACATCCCGACAGCTGCGAATGCAATCGACTTAACCGCATTTGTCTTAAGCTCTTTACCTATAGTAGGTCCAAACTGTTCAGAAGCTAAAACCGATTCATCTTTGAGGTTGAATTCCTCCTTCATGGTATCGATTATCTTGCCTCTCTCTTTGTTTTCTAGGGCCTTTATGGTCTTAATTACAACTCTATCCCCCTTCTCGCCAGAAAATACAATCTGCGGATCAAGGTCATATTTATCCAATGCTTTCTCAATATCTTGTGAGCTTATCTTCTTACCCATATCGAATTCAAGCATCGTTCCACCAGTGAAGTCGATCCCGTAATTAAATCCTCGAACTATTCCAAATCCTAAACCTATTATTATTACAGAAGCACTTATTGCATAAAAGATTTTTCTCTTTTCAAGGAGTTTCAGTTTAACATCTGCAAAAGTCTTAGCTTCTCTATCTTTTGGTATACCAAGAATAGCTGTAATGCTAAGCTTCTTGCTATTAGCAAGGAGTCCCACAAATATTTGCGTAATAATAACAGCAGTAAAAATACTTATTACGATACCTATCATCAATGTGAGTGCGAAGCCTTTTACCACAGTTGAACCTATTTCATAAAGAACAACAGTCGCAATTAGTGTGGTTATCTGCGCATCTAGTACGGTAGTAAGAGCATGCTTAAAGCCTTGGTCGATAGCAACCCTTAATGTTTTGCCCGAATGAATTTCTTCTTTGATTCTAGAGAAAATAATTACATTGGCGTCAACAGCCATACCTATTGAAAGTATAATACCTGCTATACCTGGCAAAGTTAATACTCCACCCATAGCAGACATTGACCACAAAACAAGCAAAACGTATAGCAAAAGTGAAATACTAGCTACTACGCCGAGTAATCTGTAGCATACAATCATTATGATAAATACAAGTCCAATACCTATAAGTCCTGCAATGACAGATTTTTCAAGCGCATCCTCTCCTATTGTTGCAGTTTGTACAGATGATGATATTTCTTTAAGAGTAACAGGAAGTGCTCCACCTCTTATCAGTGCTGCGGTTGTGCTCGCTTCATCTTTTGCATAACCTCCAGCACCACTTGTAATTTCACAGCTACCATTGCTTATAACCTGTTGAACTCTTGGATTCGTTACTACCTTATCGTCAAGAACTATAGCTATTTGATTAGGCTGCATTCCTTCGATTGTTGGTTTAACAGTGTTCGAAATAGCTTTAGCAGTTCCTTCTTCAAAGAGTTTTGAACCCTTTCTATCGAACTTAAGGTTAATCTTATATCCACCATTCTGTGAATCCGGACTAATTGAAGCATCTTTAACCATGTTTCCTGTCAGAACTTCACTGCCATCAGCAAGTATAAATCTCAATTGAGCAGTTTTACCAATTTGATCTATAGCAGCCTCAGCATCCTTAACTCCAGGCATCTCAACTCTAAGCCTATTCTTACCTTCAATAACAACGGTAGATTCTGATATTCCCATGGCGTTAACACGGTTATTCAGAACTTCTTTGGTTTGCTCCATCACGCCTCTTAATTCCTTGCCTTCAAGATCCGTCTGAGCCTCCATTACCACATAAACTCCTCCGTTTATGTCAAGGCCGAATTTGAGAGCATCTTTAATAGACTTATACTGTCCAATACCAAAAACTGAAACATACCATCCAAATAATACAACTACAAGTATTAATAAAGATAAAATTCTTCTAACTTTAAGATTCATTACATCACCTTCGCTTATTTCAAAATAATCTCATACATCATATATTCTACTACTTTAAGGGCATTTGAGCAAGTATTTTGCACAATAAAATATGGTGTATAAGATACACCATACTTTTAATCAACTTATATATAATTAATATTATGAACATTGCTTAACAAAGCATGTAAATTATCTATCTTAAGTTCTTATTTATCAGAATCGTCCTTAACTTCAGTCGTAGTTTCAACTACCTCCTCTTTGGTGTCGTTAACAGGTTCTTTATTTTCATCCTTAGCTACAACTTCTTCTTTATTCTCCTCAGGAGTTTCCTTCTTTAGTTTCTTTGGAGAGAATTTCTTCACTTCTTTCTTCTCCTGAGACTTTGATGCTTTTGCTTCAGATTTGCTAACAACATTTGAGATTGACCATCTCATAACCTCAAACTTGGTTTTATCTGCTCCAACCATTATTACTAGTGATTCAGGATTAGTCTTAACAACTTGACCACATATACCACCAATAGTTATAATCTTATCTCCTACCTGAACCCCATCTCGCATAGCAGTTATTGCCTTTTCTCTTTTCTTCTGAGGTCTAATAAGTAAGAAATATACACCCACAAAAAAAATTATCAGTATGATAAAGTTTACACCTAGTCCATTTGGCATGTCTTACCTCCTTAATATTACACAATGGTGCCGGCGATGGGGGTCGAACCCATACGGTGTTGCCACCACAGGATTTTGAATCCTGCACGTCTGCCAATTCCATCACGCCGGCTAACAAAAAAATGGTGCGGCCGACTGGATTTGAACCAGCACGGTTGCCCACACGCCCCTCAAACGTGCGCGTCTGCCTATTCCGCCACGGCCGCACAGACATTAATCTCCGAAATACTATCTGATTATTTTATTTTTGCTTTCTAAGATTTGATTTATCTTTAATAGAATCAGGTTTTTCCCATTCCCAATTCTCGCAATTATAATATGGATTGAAAAAAGTTGGATTTGGCGATTTATTCCATCTCCCGCCTGATGCAAGTCCATACTTATAATAACCAATACAGTAGAAAGGCACATCATCGGATAACTTCTTATAAAGTTTTTGATAATTAGCTCTTCTATCTTCCGGTGTTAAACAAAATTCCATTCTGTTAACAAGACTAATTACACCTTCATTAGAATAACCGATTGGTCCAGATTTGTCAAATAGTTTTCGCATATCATATCTAGGATCAAAATCTAACCCCCCGATAAACATATCAAATTCACCCTTGTTTATCCTTTCAAAATACTCGTCATTTGGTGCACTTTCAATTTCGACTTTAATATTAATTTTCCCCAAAAATTTCTTGATATCTTCTGCCATTGATTTTCTCATTTGGCTCGATTCGTTTATTAAAAGCCTTAATTTCACCTCATGTCCCTTTGGATCAATTAATACATCTTTCTCTTCTGAACGTTTATATCCAGCTTTTTGAAGCAGTATAGAAGATTTTGACGGACTGTATTCGATCATAGTCTTTGTTTTTGCATCAAGGAATCCAGGATAATAGATGGAATTATTTTGAATGCCTAGATCTGCAAAGTAATCATCAACAAGCTCATTAAAATTTATTGCTTCCACAATTGATTTTCTTAAAACTTTCTTCTTTAAAAGTTCATTTCTAAAATTAAAACCAATGTATTCCATTCTTGGAGATTGTACAACTTTGAAATTTAATTTTAGATTTTCAGCATCCGTTTTCGAATTTATTCCAGTTGCAAACTTGCCTGTAATTGAGCCAATCGTTATCAACCCGTTGACATCTTCACCCCTTGTGGAAAACGAGAATATAATATTATTTTTGGATAGTTTCCCATAATATCCAGGATTTGAAGTTAATTCAATCTTATTATCATTGAAATTTTTTATCATAAATTGTCCCGATGTTACTTGGTCATAAGATTTTTCACTTCCACTATACGAATCGGATGAAATTATTGGAAATACAAGATTTGTTAGAGAAGCATCATTTGGTGTTTCAAAATTTATTACAGCATTTAAATCATCTTTGATTTTTACGCTATCTATTTTGTTCGCATACAAATAAAACGGCCCTGATTCACCGATATCTTTGATATTTTCCACGCTATCTGCCACATCTTTTGAAGTAATTCGTTTCCCATCTGAAAACTTTGCGTTTTCATTGATTCTAATACTTACAGTCCCCTTCTTTTCATCTGTTTTGTAATCCTTTACAAGATCAGGTGAAACGCTCAAATCTTCGTTGAAATAGAAAAGACTTGCGTAAAGCAGGTGCCACATCTGATTTACATCTTCCTCATCTGATGTAAGGATGTTCATGTCCTGCGGCTTGTGTATTGAAAAATACAATGTATCAGTGGCTTTAAACTGAGCCTTTTCATCCTTATTTTCATCCTTATCCTGGTCTAAATATATAACCAGAGCAGCCAAACTGCCGGAAAATAATACAAAGCATACAATAACGACGATTATATTCTTATGCAAAAAATCTATCACATCACGTAGAATGGATCTATTGGATTCAATCTTCATCAATCACTTTCCCCACAAATAAAAATTTTATAACTAAATGAAATCTTCCAAGAGTTTGTCAACTCTTAAATGTAGTTCGTCCAAGGTCCCATCGTTTAAAATTACAACATCAGACAGTTTCTGTTTTTTCTCTTCAGGCATCTGGGCAGCCATCCGTTTTTCAATTTCGTAATCAGAAATACCATCTCGTTTGGCTAATCTATTCATTCTTTGATCTCTTGGTGCCAAAACCATCCAAACCATATCCACATACTTATCCAATCCTACTTCAAACAAAATAGGAGCATCCAGGAAAATTAATTTTTTCTCAGGAACAATTGTGTCAAAAATGTTTATCACACTCTCTACAGTCTTTTTAGTAACTACACTTTGCAAAAAATTCAAATCTTCCGGAAAATCAAAAACAATGGATCCCAAGTCTTTCCTGTTAATTTTACCATTCGATTTTAGAATCGACTCTCCAAAGTGCGAGACTACAACATTATATGCATCCGAATCTTTCTCTAATATCGTTCTTGCTATTGCATCACTGTCAATAACTTGGAAACCCTTATCCCTAAGATGTTTACATACGCTGGTTTTACCTGATCCGGTGCCACCTGTTATGCCTATTTTTAAAAAATTTTTTTTATTTATACATATTTGATTAGTCATAGTTAAATTTAAAATTTTTATATAATCGATATCACTTTAAATCATACCAAGAACGACCTTCATCTACGTTTGCCGCCATTTTAACAGAAAGTGATACTGCCCCTTCCATTTCTTCCTTCAAAATTTTTGCCATGAGATCTTTCTTTTCAATTGGTCCCTCAAGTATTAATTCATCATGTATCTGAAGAAGAAGAGTAATATCTTTTGATTCAGCCTGAATCCTTTTTTGCACATTATTCATGGCTATTTTTATAATATCTGCTGCTGAACCCTGTATTGGAGAATTCATTGCAAGTCTCTCCGCAGCCTTCCTTACCATAAAATTCGTCGCATTTATATCTCCAATATATCGTTTCCTGCCAAATATAGTAGTAGAATATCCAGTGGATTTAACCCTCTTTATTTCATCATCCATATACTTTTTAACAGCCTCATATTTCTTAAAATAGTCCTTAATATAATTATCTGCTTCCTTCATTGAAATATCGAGGTTCTCTGAAAGCCCAAAACCACTCATGCCGTAAATCACGCCGAAATTAATAGCCTTTGCTCTACTCCTAAGAAGCGGAGTCACATCTTCCGAATTGACGCCAAATACCTTCATTGCAGTCAATTTGTGAATATCTTCGCCATTATTAAAAGCATCAATTAGAGCCTGATCTCCAGATAGATGAGCCAAAACCCTTAGCTCAATCTGAGAATAATCGGCTCCAACTAGAATCCTATCATCATCCGAAGATACAAATGCTTTTCTAATTCTTCTACCTTGCTCGGTTTTAATCGGAATATTTTGAAGATTAGGTTCGGTGCAGCTAAGTCTACCCGTTGCTGTAACAGTCTGCATGAAGTGTGGCCTTATTCGCCCATCATTTCCAACCAGTTTCAACATTCCGTCAATATAGGTGCTCATAAGCTTTGTTAGGGCACGGTACTCAAGTATCATATCCACAATTGGAAAATGCCCTTTCAGTTTATCCAATATAGCCGCACTTGTACTATACCCACGCTTAGTTTTTTTTGCATATGGTAGTTTTAAGTTTTCAAACAAAACAACACCGAGCTGAGCTGGAGAGTTGATATTAAATTCTTCACCGGCCTCTTCGAATATATTCTTTTCAAGCTCCCCTATCTGCGCTGAAAATTCACTGCGTAACTTTTGGAGTATCTCCTTATCCACCTTTACGCCGTTTGCTTCCATAGATGCTAATACTTCTATAAGTGGCATTTCAATATCTTCAAATACGCTCCAAAGATTTTCTTCTTTCAAATATTCTTCTTGAAGTTTTTTAATCGTCCCTACTGCAACAAAATAATGGCCAAGCCACTCTAAAATTCCTTTCGTCGATAAATCTATTATCCTGACATTTTTTTTGCTTTTACTAACACTATCTGAGTTTTGACAAGTTTGAGTAAGTTTGTCCACGGAAAGATATTCCAAAGATAATGTTTCTATATTGTAATCTCGTTTAGAAGGATTATTTACATATTCAGCAACTTGAGTATCGTATTTCAGATTAAAGTCATTGATACCTATAGATACAAAAGGAAATATATCTTCCTTAAGATTATGACCTATAAGATAAATCCCTCTTTCATTAAGATAATTTACTATTTTGATAATTTCATCCCTGTCTTCTACGAAAAAGGCTCTAGCCGACTTTGAAGACTCCCCATGTGGAAAGCACGCTAAAGAGAAGCCTTCTGTAGATGGCATATGAATATGATTATTGTCAGTAATTGTTTTAACGTATACTGCCTTTAATGTCCCATTTTCTTCTATTACTTTTATAATATCATCTGCACGTTTTACTAAGTTGACTTCTATTGGTAAAAGTGATTCAGAATCTTCTTTATCTTTATTAAGTTCAACCACATCCAAATCAAGAATTTTTTGAAAACGCTTAAATTCTAATTTTACAAACCATTCTTTTGTTTTTTCTTTATCTATTTGATCAAACTTGAGATCTTCAAATTCGAATTCTATGGGCACATCTCTGACAATTGTAACAAGATCTTTGTTATCATCAAGTTTATCTGCATACTCCATGAGAGACTGCCTCAGTTTCGGCTTGCTTATTTGATCTATATTTTTCTTTAAATTCTCAATGTTTCCATACTCTTTGATAAGTTTTTGTCCTGTTATTTTTCCAATTCCAGGTACACCTTTGATATTATCTGATGAATCACCCATCAATGCTTTGAGATCGATGAACTGTTCTGGCGTCATACCATACTCGTTGATCATGGCATTTCTGTCGTACATATCAAAGTTTCTAATACCTTTTTTGTTGATCATAACCTTAACATCATCACTTGCCAGTTGAAGGGCATCTCTATCACCTGTCACAATCAACACTTCAATATCTTTATTCTCTGCGCGCTTTGAAATAGTTCCAAGAATATCGTCAGCTTCATATCCTTGAAGGGATAAATTTTTGATATCAAGCGCCTCGAGAACCGCTTGCAAAATAGGCATTTCGCTCGCAAGATCATCAGGCATAGGTTTTCTATTAGCCTTATAGTCCTTATACTGTTTATGCCTAAAAGTTGGACCTTTAAGGTCCCAAGCAACCACAAAGTAGTCCGGCTTATAATCTTCGATAAGCTTAAACACCATGGATAGAAATCCATATGTGCCACGAGTACTCTGCCCTTCTTTATTCCTCATTTCATTTTGGATGGCATAAAAAAATCTATAAATAAGACTTGTCCCATCTATAGCTATAAGCCTTTCTTTTTTTGATTTAATATCTTTTTCAGACAATTGAAGCTCCTCATATATTCGTCAAATAATAACTAAAAATACCACACAATAATAAGTTAAATTGAACGGATATTTATTTATAAAAAAACCCGGAATCTCCGTCAGGATATAATTGATGCCTATCTATCGATAGGTGGGTATCCTGCTTCCAAAATCTGAAGTCCTAAAAAGGCATGTCATTAAGTGAAAGACCCCGGATTCCCAATAAATTAATGTAGGTTCAATTATGGTTCCTTAACGAGAGTTCTAGGTTTAAAATACAATTACTCATATAAATCAATAGCACAGTTATTATGCACCTTTTGAATATCGTCATTATCCTCGAGTATATCTATTAGTTTTTTGAGTTTGTTTAAATCCTCATCCTTTGGTGTTGCTTCCATAGATGGAACATACTCAATATCGGACTCAAAAGGCTTATACCCTGCCTTAACAATAGCATTATGCACATCCGTATATGTAGCCGGGTCTGTTTGAATTTCAAAGTTATCATCGCCGGTTATCATATCTTCCGCACCTGCATCTATGGCGACCTCCATGAGTTCCATAATAGCATCCTCATCCATACTGTCCTCTTTTTCAATCAGGATTATTCCCTTCCTTGAAAACATATATGAAACACAGCCAGGAGTCCCGAGGTTCCCGCCATATTTATCAAAAGTTGATCGAACAAAAGACGTTGTCCTGTTATTGTTATCAGTCAAACAATCAACGATAATTGCAACACCACCAGGTCCATATCCTTCAAAAACAGACTCCTCATAGTTTACACCCTCAAGTTCACCTGTTCCCTTCTTGATAGCCCTCTGGATATTATCGTTAGGCATACTAATTGCCCTGGCCTTTTCAATAGCAAGCCTCAATCCAGCATTATAATCCGGATCTCCTCCGTCTTTAGCCGCAACCGTAATGGCTTTTGCATATTTTGTGAACATCGCAGCCCTCTTAGAATCTTGAGCTGCCTTTCTTCCTGCAATAGTTCCGTGTCTTCCCATAGACACCTCCTCGTTTCTCTCTTTCTATGTTTAAATTATACTACAAATCACTATTCTATTCAAGTATTCAGGCTCGAAGCTATGGTGTATCAAGTTGATTAATCTTAGTGTTCTGCAACTTGCGGAACAAAATAGACGAAAGCACAAATCCCATAATTTCTGCGATAGGAAATGAGTACCACGACATTGTCACGCCACCTATCTGCATCAAGATATATGCAATCGGCAATATTCCTACAAGCTGTCTAACAACTGAAGCAATTAGGCTATATATTCCGTTTCCTGTCGCCTGAAACACTGTTGATCTTATAATGCCAAATGCCGCTGGAACAAAGCATAAGCTTATTATCCTTAGTGCTGGTATACCAATATTAAACATATTATCCGACGCACTGAATATCATAAGTAATTCTCTTGGAAAAATCTGAAATAATGCCATACCGATAATCATTATAATAACTGAGATACCTAAGGCCTTTCGGTATGTTTCCATGAATCGGTCCTTCTTTCTTGCTCCGAAATTATATCCCAGTATCGGCATAGCTGCCTGATTGACGCCAAACACCGGCATCAAAATTATCGACTGTAGTTTAAAATATATCCCAAGCACGGCAATAGCCGTAGCGTGTGCTGCCAGAATTGCATTATATCCTAGAACCATTATTGAATTTATAGACATCATAACCATTGATGGCAGTCCCACATTGTAAATATCTTTAATTGTTTTCTTATCTGAACGGAATCCAAAAATTCTAATATGAATACTACTTATTTTTTTAAGACAGATATAAAGTGCAACACAACTTGAAGCAGCTTGACCGATTATAGTAGCAACGGCAGCTCCAGCAATTCCCATCTTTGGAGCCCCTAGAAGTCCAAAGATCAAAATTGGATCAAGAACCAAGTTAACAAGAGCACCAACTATGGTTACAATCATCGACAACACCATCTGTCCCGTGGACTGTATAATTTTTTCCATTGCCAATTGTAGCATAAAAAAGAATGATCCAATCGTAATAATTCTCAAATATATTGTTGCATCTGAAAAAACATTTGCGTCTTTTGTGAAACTGCCAACAAATGCAGATGAAAGAAATATCCCAATCAATGCCATAACAAAATAATTAACAAAAGCCAACCTAATGCCAACACTTGCAGCCAGACTTGCTTCATCTACACGTTGCTCGCCTAGCCTTCTTGCAATCAGAGAGTTAACTCCAACACCTGTGCCCACACCAATTGCTACCATAAGCATTTGAAGTGGCATAACAAGCGAAACTGCTGTAAGTGCTCGCTCGCTCAGCATCGCAACAAATACGCTGTCAACTACATTGTATAATGCATTTATACTCATCGATAACGTAGGTGGCCATGCCATCGATAAAAGCAAAGAACCAATGGGCATAGTTCCCATTTTATTTGTTTTTTCAGTATCATTCTTGACTTGATTCAAACAGATTCCTCCTTTTTTTATTTTCTCATATAAAGCTATATTATACTCATACAAATCAAACACCTCCCTGTCAGGGGAGGTAAATATCTAATAAAATAGGCAAACCGTAAGCCGGGTTCTGTATTAGGCAATCATCTATCTATGGCGTAACATCGCTGCACGCTCGTGCGGTCTACCTTACGGGCCGTGACGGGTCGCCAACCTACTGCCCTATTTGACCTTGCTCCGGATGGGGTTTACACGTCCACCTCGTCTCCGAGATGACGGTGAGCTCTTACCTCACCATTTCAACCTTACCACGGCGTTACCCGTTTCGGCGGAATGTTTCTGTTGCACTTTCCCTATAGTTACCTACGCCAGAAGTTATCTGGCATCCTTACCCTGTGGAGCCCGGACTTTCCTCATGATTCAAAAATTGAAATCACGCGACTGCCTGGTTTACCTTGTCTTATATTATAACATAGAAAATGGATTCACATCAACTTCACTAGGAATAAATTCAATTGAATTGTCTATTAACTTTATTTGACTACCATAAATGTTTGCAGCCTGAACGGCAAAAGACTTTTCCGTGTGAAAGTGTCCCATGTCAACAACGGAAATACCAAGATCTAAACTATCTTGCGCAGTATGGTATTTAACATCTCCGGTTATATATGTATCACATCCCACATTAAAAGCATTTAAAACAAATTCTGAACCCGCACCAGCACATAGGCCAACTTTACGAATTGTTTTCTCCGTATCTCCAGTAAATCTTACTTCCTTTAATGGAGTATTTGTAATCTCACATGCCTTCTTAATAAAATTGCCCAGTTTCATTTCATCTTTAAGTAGACCTGCCATTGCAAATCCATCAGTGCCAGGTATTACACTGACTTCTTTTAGCTTAAGCTGTTTTGTTAAATAATCGCTTGTCCCACCTTCTGCGATATCATAATTTGTGTGTGCAGAATATACTGAAATCTTATTTGATATCAACTTCATGATCATTTCCTGCTTTGGCTGCTTGTCTGAAATTGTATTAAGTTTAGAGAAAATTAATGGGTGATGCGACAAAATAAGATTGCAGCCCCTTGATATTGCCTCGTCAATGACATCATTTGTCACTTCAAGAGTTGTTAGAACCCTATTCACAGACTCGTTTGAGAACTGAATTTGTTCGCCGGAATTATCCCAATCTGCTGCATTCTCGCTAGGTATGATTTCGTTAAATTCTTTAAAAATATCTCTAATTAACATAGTCAAATATACCTCTCCTCATATTTTTCAATAAGAAATTTAAGATGATTAACAATCTTTTTAAACTCTTTCATCTTCATGGCATTGGAATCGTTGCCCTCGGTCTTCGACATATTCTCAGTTAAATTAGTTAATATAGTTTCATTCTTGAGGAGATTGTATTTTAAATATTCTAATGTTAAATCATTAGGATTGCTAACTAATGTCTCCGGGAAATAGTCTGATAGAAGTAACTCATCTCCGTCTGAAGAACTATAATTTTCAGATACCTCAACTAGAAGGATCTCACAGAATCGATCCCCCTCCTTGACAATGCTCTCCTGCTTTATAGTAAAACCATTATCTCTAATCCACTTTCTCAGATAGTGAATTTTGCTCCTCGGTTGAAGAATGAATTTCTTAAAAGAGCGTGATTTGCTGATGTCAGCGGATATAATTTCAGTCATGAGTATGCCGCCCATGCCTGCAATAACAATATCATCAACTTCACCTTCTTCAATTGGATCAAGTCCATCGCCAACCCTTGCTGAGCAATCATTTAAAACATCTTCAGCATCGATGAGATTCTCAGTTTTTTTTAGTGAGTTGCTACTAATATCAGTCGCAATAGCATAGGGGCATTTGCCCGTTTTTATCAAAAATACTGGCAAAAAACCATGGTCAGTACCAATGTCCGCCATGGTTTCTCCATATTCTATTAAATCAGCAATTGCTTGTAACCTTTCGCTTAACATAATTCACATATAATTATTTAAATCTCTACTCCAAGTAGTCTTTGAGTTTTTTTGATCTACTAGGATGTCTTAGTTTCTTTAGTGCTTTTGATTCAATTTGTCTAATTCTTTCTCTAGTTACAGAAAACTCTTTTCCAACTTCTTCGAGAGTTCTAGCTCTGCCATCCTCTATGCCGAACCTAAGCATCAGGACTTTTTTCTCCCTATCAGTCAAAGTATCAAGAACATCTAATAGTTGTTCTTTTAACATTGAAAAGGCAGCTGCCTCAGATGGTGATGGTGCATCATCATCTGGAATAAAATCTCCAAGGTGGCTATCTTCCTCCTCGCCTATAGGTGTTTCAAGAGAAACTGGCTCAAGTGCAATTTTTTGAATTTCTCTAACCTTTTCAACTGTTATTCCCATTTCTGCAGCAATTTCTTCCGGCAGTGGCTCCCTACCATAATTTTGTAGAAGTTGCCTAGATACCCTAATGAGCTTATTGATCGTCTCAACCATATGAACAGGGATTCTGATTGTCCTTGCCTGGTCAGCAATTGACCTTGTTATAGCTTGTCTTATCCACCATGTTGCATATGTCGAGAACTTATATCCCTTTCTATAATCAAACTTATCAACCGCTTTAATCAGTCCTAAATTGCCCTCTTGAATTAAGTCAAGAAATAGCATTCCTCTTCCAACGTATCTTTTTGCAATACTAACAACAAGCCTAAGATTTGCTTCACACAACATCTTCTTAGCTGATTCATCTCCCGCTTCCATTCTTTTTGCAAGTTCGATTTCTTCTTCAGCAGTTAGGAGATGTACCTTCCCAATTTCTTTTAAATACATTCTGACAGGGTCATCAATATTGATACTTTTCGGTAATGTCGCATCAATATCAATCTCCCCGGATTCATTCACGACAATACCGTCATCATCATCTTCATCGTCAGACTCATCACTTTCAAGAATTTCCGAAAAATCTTCAGGTTGCGTCCCACCAATTTCAACGCCGTTAGAAAGTAAAGACTCATAGATATCATCTAGAACATTCTTGTCAAGGTCAATCTCCTCAAGATAATTAGCAACATCTGCGTAAGTAAGTCTTTTCTTCTTCTTATTTGCTTCAATAGCAAGTTGTTTGATAATATAATTTTTTATCTCATCAGGCTTCATTTTTTCAATTACAGCTTGATCGAATATCAAAGCAGACTTATCAGTGTTGCTCAATTGTTTATCACAGACCTTATCTTGGCTCATAAATCTACTCCTCCTTTTAACTTCTTAATATCACGTTGAATCTTCATTAACTTAATCTGCAACCTTTCGGCTTCCCGTCCTTCTTCTTCCTCATCAGCAAGTGCAATAATATCGAGAATCTTCTTTTCTTCTAATGAAAGTCTTGCAAGCTTAGCGTTTCTAATACAATCCTCAAAAGAATTATTAATATCTAAAATCGGCACTCCACTTATTATCTCATCAATCTTATATCCCTCAGCAGGATTCATCGCATCTTTAATTCTTTTCTCATCAATGAAACTATCCGAAAGTTTAATTTCATTTTCAATAAGACTCAGTACTTCTCTTCCAATTTCAGTTGTTACAACACTATTTGCAAACTCATCCTCCTTGAATTTAACAAAATAGCTGCTATCCATGAAAAATATTTTAAATAGTACTTTTTCAGTCTGAGAAAAGTTTCTGTCCTTAGCATCAGTATCTTTTCCAATCCTTCTATTTTGATCATCTGCTTTTTTTTCTTCAACTTGAAACAAAATATTCTTATAGTCAAGGTCAAGCGACCTACCCACTTTCTGGGCATAAACTTCTCTTTCAACTGGAGATAACTTTTGAAAGACAGGAGATAAAGCTTTGATATATCCTATCTTTCCGTCAACTGTCGTAAGATCAAACTTCCTCGCCACGTGTCTAAGTTGATAATCAGTGCCGCTTATTGCAGTTGAAACTAAGTTTAAAAACTCTTCCTTACCATGTGCCTTGACATATTCGTCAGGATCTTTACCATCATCTACATGCAAAACAGAAACAGAAACGCCTACATCTCTTAGAATATCAACGCCTTTATATGCTGCATTTCTACCGGCATCATCAGAATCATAGGAGAGAACAATTTTCTTCGCATACCTTTTCAGAATCTTACCATGATTTTCTGTTAACGCAGTCCCAAGCGTCGCCACTACATTGCAAATACCACTTTGAAAAAGTCCTATAACATCCATATAGCCTTCAACTACTATCAGGAAGTCACTTTTTCGCAAATGTTCCCTAGCAAAATTTAGTGAAAACAGATTGTTGCTCTTATGAAAGATTGGATTCTCAGGGGAATTAATATATTTTGCTCCCTTATTATCCAAAGTTCTTCCACCAAAGCCTATAACTCTTCCATTGGTGCTTATTATAGGGAACATAACTCTATTTCTGAATCTGTCATATTTTTTACCCTTATTTATCGATATTAAACCTAACTCAGAAAGAGTCTTGTCATCGTATCCAAGAGCTGACATATGCTTGTATAAACTGTCCCATTCACTGTCCGCATATCCCAATCCAAACTTGGTGATTGTCTCTATATCCATTTTTCTTGAGTCTGACAAATATCGCATTCCCTCATTAGGCTTTGTGATCAGAGATTTGACAAAATATCTAGCCGCATCTTTGTTTGCCTTATAATATATATCTCGACTATCGTCATACGCTGTCTTTTCCAGTGTAAAGCCTTTGTCTTTTGCTATTTTTTCTATGGCCTCGATAAATTCTAAATTATAATACTTCTTAACAAATTCTATCGCATCTCCTGACACACCGCAGCCGAAGCATTTGAAAATTTGCTTATCTGGCGACACAACAAAAGAAGGTGTCTTTTCCCCGTGAAATGGGCAACATGCCTTGTAATTAGCACCTGTCTTTTTTAACTGTATAGCATTGCTTATTACTTCAACAATGTCTATTTCCGCTTTTAAATTTTCAATACTTTGATGAGAATATGATTCTCTCATTATCTCAACTCCTCATATTTATTCATTGCGAAACGGTCAGTCATACCTGCTACATAGTCCTTGGATGCCACATTGGCGCCCTCTTCTTTTGCGATTTCAATAACGTCCTCAGGCAATTCCTCAACGTGTTCAATATAATAGTTATATAGATACTTTATAATTTCTTCTGCTTTGTTTATGTCTTCCTTCTTTTTGACCACAGAATTATTATACACGTGCTCAAACATGAAAGATCTTAACTCCAATAGAAGTTTTCTGTCCTCAGGCTTCATTGCTATTTCGTTTGAACCATCACTATAGCTGATAACACTTTCTATCATCTTGGTAATTCTTTGGCTCTTTCTTTCACCAAAAAATTCCATAGGAAGCTTTGGTAACATGTCCAGCGTTATTACCCCACCTCTCATTGCATCATCTATATCATGATTGATATATGCAATTCTGTCACTTATATTCACCACCTGACCTTCAAGGGTTTCCGCCTTTAACGATCCTGTATGGTTAACAATGCCATCTCGGACTTCCCATGTGAGGTTTAAACCTCTTGTTGTACTTGTACCTTCAATTTTCTCAACAACTCTGAGGCTCTGTACATTATGCCTAAAACCACCAGGATGTATCTGATTTAAGACCTTCTCTCCGCTGTGGCCAAAAGGTGTGTGTCCAAGGTCATGCCCCATTGCAATTGCCTCAGTCAAGTCTTCATTTAATCCAAGTATTCGGGATATTGTTCTTGCAATCTGAGCTACCTCAAGCGTATGTGTAAGCCTAGTCCTGTAGTGATCACCCTCGGGAGATAAGAAAACCTGTGTTTTGTGCATCAATCGTCTGAATGCTTTTGAATGAATTATTCTGTCGCGATCTCTCTGAAAATCAGTTCTATACTCGCAAGGTACCTCAGGCAATTCTCGGCCCTTAGATTCACGTGATTTGCAAGCATTTTCAGATAAGAAGTCATATTCCCTATTTTCTATATCTTCTCTAAAGAGCATATAATCACCTTCCCGTGTGTCCAAATCCACCAGTTCCGCGTTCTGTTTTTTCTAAATCCTCAGTTGAATCCACAGGTTCAAAATTGACGGTTTCATATCTGGCAAATACTATCTGGGCAATTCGATCTCCTGATTCTACTTTAAATTCCTCGCTTCCAAGATTTATCATTGGAACCTTAAGTTCTCCCCTATAGTCAGAATCAACCGTGCCTACACCATTTACCATGGTAAGACCGTATTTTATTGAAAGGCCACTTCTTGCTCTCACCTGACCTTCAAAACCATTAGGAATCTCAAGAAAAATCCCTGTAGGAACAAGAACTCTTTCCATAGGTTTTATTATCATTGGCGCATCGAGTAATGCCCGGAGATCAAGTCCAGCTGAATTTTCAGTTTCGTACTTAGGGATCTCCCCACTCTTAGAATAAATTTTTACACAGGTCATTTCGATGCCATCACCTTTCTTAAATCAAGGCGTTCTTTGCCAGTTACCGCAACGGCTGAATATTTTGTGAAATCTGATATAATTGAAATCAAATCCTCAACCTCCGTTTTTGTAATGGAATCATATGCACTTATTATCTCATCAATAGGTACAACTCTATCAAGCAGTATTGCCATTCTACCGTTTGTAAGCATCCTTGAAGCTGTGCTCTCTTGGCTAAATACAAAGCCAGCCTTTAGTTGCTCCCTTGATGCTTCAAGCTCATCGTCTTCTATGCCATTATTAGCAAGATGTGAAATTTCGTCCTGAATGCCTTTGATTGCATCGCGAACCTTATTCCTGTTGAGGCCTGCATAGATTTTAAAATATCCAAGACCCTTGTAAGAAGCAAACATTGAGAAAATGGAATAAGCCAGGCCCTGCTCTTCGCGGATATTCCTAAAGAGCCTCGAGCTCATTGTTCCACCCAAAATATTATTCAAAACCTGCATATTATAATACCTGCTGTCGTCAATGCCAAAAGTCGGCAAGCCCATACAGAGATTGCACTGCTCGATATCTTTTTGAACCACCTTAATGCTAGGTTTGTATTCAGATTCAACAAAAGAGACTTCATCCGCTACAGAGTCAAGTTTCTCAAATTGTTTCTCGAAGTAATCTACCACTTCGTCTTCTTCAAATTTTCCTGCAATGCTCACAATAATATTGTCTCTTGTATATCTTTTTTTGACGTATTCTCGCATAACATTCTGAGTAATTCTCTTAAGGCTTGAAGGAGTTCCTATTATTGAGTTCCCGAGAGCATTTCCCTTAAATATGAGTTCTGTAGATAAGTCATGTGCCAAGTCCTCGGGTGAATCAAGTGTCATCTTGATTTCTTCTTCAATGACATATCTTTCCTTGTTCATCTCTTCCTTCGGGAAAACTGAATTCTCAACCATGTCCACAAGTACATCCGCACCCTCAAAGAGTTTTGATGAGACAAGTTTAACATGATAACACGTTGCTTCCTTACCCGTAAAGGCATTGATGCTGCCGCCAATTCTATCTATTTCTCTGGAAATATCAGAATAACTCCTCTTCTCCGTCCCCTTAAACATCATATGTTCAACAAAATGTGATATTCCCGCATATTTTTTCTCTTCATACAGCGATCCTGTTTTTATCCAAATGCCTAAAGTAACAGATTCAACTTCTTTGACAGGATCCATAATCAACCTTATACCATTTGATAATTTTCTTATTTCAAGCATGCATAGTACTCCTCAATAGTTTTATATATCATTCATAACCTTTATATAAATTAATAATATTATTTATTATATGCTTACCATTTTCCGCAAAAGCAGCATAGGGCTGAGCATTTCCCCGTTCAATGCTCCAATATGCTTCCTTATATTTTTGATAGATTTCTTCCGTAGAAAAACCTTTTTTGTAATTAGACAAAATAAGATTTTTCTCTTTCTCTGCAAGACTCATATACCAATCGAAAAATTCATCCGTATATCCATTAGGAGTCATTCCAAAGTGAGGAATCATAAGTTGAGATGCTCCATATGCTTTGCATTTCTTAGCTGATTCGATGCTCTCCCAATAGTTCTTGACAAATGCCGTATGTAGAGTATCTTGATTTCTGAGAACACCTGTGCTCTCACATGTAAGAAGCAATCTCATCGGTTCAAGTGCAAAAGCAAGTGAGCAGTCGGTATGCCCCCTGCATTCCAGTACTCTGATTTTGATATCACCAAGGTCGATGTAATCACCGTCTTTACATATAACATCAACCCTGAGTCCATCTGTTATAATCTCAGGTACCTCATACTTTTCAAATTCATTGCCATATGCTTTCTGAAATTCTCTATATGCAGCCTTTCCAAGACGCTCCATCGTTTTTCTTGCACCTTCGCTTTCAAAAACCGATTTTGCTTTCTCAGCAGCATAAACAGTTGCATTTGGCCATTGTTTCAAAATATATGGCAGAGCACCTATGTGATCGTAATGTGTGTGTGAAAGCAAGATAATGTCAAGCTGCTCTCTTCCATGTGACCTTAGTTCTCTTTTGATATTGTCAATGGTACCATTTGCGCTATATGCCATTCCGCAATCATAGAGAGCAGTTTTTTCGGAACCGAATATTAAAAATGTTTCTCCGCCAAAGCCTGATGTCACCCTTGCAAGATATTCTGGAAATCCGAATCTATCCTGTCCTGGGAAACTATGGTATATGCTTGCGGAAAAATCATTCTTATCATCATGCTCATCATGCTCATCATGACTGTCATACATATTATTTTTCAAATTTTCTTCCATGTCCCTTATATACCCTGAAAAAATTAATAATTATCATAAAAATTATTAAAAATCCTATTATCCCTATTATTGGAAAGACTATTGCTACAATTTGCCTAAATCCAGCCAGGCCTAGGAGGAATCCTATCATTGCCAATACAATTATTATATAGTTTTTATATTTTCCGTCTTTGATCTTTGTCGTAACTCCGTAAAACGTACTGGTTGCAGCCGAATATATTGCAAAGAAAAGAACCATACTGTAGACGATATTAAATCCATATGAAACTCTTCCAACCATTCCAAGCATAGGCAGATCTAAACTGTCGGCAAATTCAGGATCTTTAGTTAAAGCTAAGTTGAGCGAAAGTGCCATCAAAAACAAAATAATGCCGCCAAGGGCAGCACCCTTGATTACTGTTTTTATACTATCTCCCTGCATTCCCGCCTTTGACATCATCGGTATTGTCCCAATAAAGTTATATGCCAAATAAACAAGCGCTGATATATACCATTTGGGTGCAAGTGGGCTCGGCTCTGCAATGTAATCGGTTTGAGAACTCGTCGAATTAAACAAAATAATATAGAGTGAACCTCCTGCTACAACAAATACTAGTATTGGCATTAGCAAATTAAAGACTTTAGAAATTCTTTCGAAATCTCCAAGTACTGTGAGAATTACCATTACAACGATAGCAAAACCACCTATCGCCCTATGTATTCCAAATTGTTGTGATACAAACGCTCCACCCGCTGCAGACATCGTAACCAGCGGAACAAAAATCACCACTGCGAGCACATATCCAAGAGCCGAAGCAGCTGTTTTGTTCTCAACAGGCAAAATAACGTGCCCCATATCGTTTGTGTTGAGTTTTCTACCAATGCAAACAAGCATTATTCCAAGTATAACAAATAGACAACCTGCTATAAAAAGCCCGATTAGTCCCATTTCCCCGAAAACGCCAAAGTACTGCCATATTTCTCGACCGGAGGCAAACCCGGCACCTATTATCGAGCCGACATATATCATAGCTACTGCAAATGAGCCGATTTTTCTATTCTCTTCCAACACTCTTATCTCCTAACAACATCATCTATAATCTTTGTACTCACCATAACTAAAGAATGCAAGACCGATCCAAATGCTTACAAATGCTGAAAACTGAATCACATCGAATTCTTCTTTGAAATAATATATACCGAGCAAAAGAGAAATGGAAGGCGATAGGTACTCGGTCAATCCAAGTGTTACAAGCGGAAGTTTTGATGTAGCATATGAGAAAAGTCCCATTGGTGCAGCGGTCAAAATACCACATAGCGATAGTAAGATGATTTTTTTTGTTTCAATATTCCCTGCAAGACCAGTGCCTGCAAATTCAGCGTGAAAAATAACAATTAAAGCAATAGGAACCAAAATGGCAGTTTCGTAAAACAGCGCCTGCATTACAGGAAGTTTGTACGTTTTCTTAATTGCTGCATATGAAGCAAAACTAAGGGCCAGGCCGAGAGCAATAACGGGCATTTCTCTATAACCTATTATCATTATAGCAAGGCCAAAAAGTGCAAACCCAATCGCTATTCTTTTAAATTTATTCATTTTTTCATTGAAAAATATTTTGCCAGAAACACATACCATCAGCGGCTCTATAAAATATCCCATACAAGTTTGGATAACATAGCCTGCATTAACCGCCCATATGTATGTAGACCAGTTTATAGTGATAAGTATGCCCGCGATTAGGTAAATAGCCAATTGCTTTTTGCTAGCAAACATTTGTTTAAAGACCTTGACTGGTCCTATGGTAAAACAGCAGATTATATAACACATGATGGACATCAAAACTATTCTGTATATTATAATAGTGAAAGAGCTTATCGGCTTGAGAGCATCCCAATAAATTGGCAGTAAGCCCCATAGGAAGCCACAAAACAGTATCGCCATCATGCCAAGTCTATATTGATTTTTTTCATAGTTATCCTTCATGGTCATCTCCCGCATTTTCTGTTGCTTCAGAGCCTGCAAAGTCCGAAAAGTTTAAAATATAATCATCAAGCTCATAATCATTACAATCATCAAAATTATATGAATATGAACCAATCCCAAGTTTCTCAAGAGTAATCATCCCCATAGCATCTCTTAAAGGAGCTTTAAACTCTTTTCCATTTTCCAAATTTTTTATATCCACCAAATTTTCTCGTGAAAACCAATCTGAGAATTTCTTAAGCTCATATGACAGCCTTCTTTTGGGATTATTGGCATGTTCTTTTTCAATGTCCGAATTTTCATTCCCGAACTCTGAACTGATTACATCTACATTCAAAACAGACTTCATCGTTCTAGAAACATTATAAATCAATGTATATAAATCAGTCTCATCATCAGGCAGTCTGTCTAGAAGGCTCGTAAAGTATTCATCAATGAGTTCTCTCATCACATCATTTGGAATCTCTATTAGTAGCGGCGACAAATCATCAATATCCCATTCTTCGTCCGATTCTATTAAATTTTCTATATTGTCATAAAATTTAAAATCTTCTGGTGTTTCGATGTCAACCAGGTCATAAAATGTATTTCTGTCCATTTGTTCTAAATGCCCTCTTTTCTAATTCATGCAGCCCTGACTTATGTGATTCTTATTTACAATCGAGTAGGGGCTAACTTGTAGCCCCTCTCACACCACCGTACGTGCCGTTCGGCATACGGCGGTTCAACCTAAATAGTAATCTAAACAGCTTATGAGTCCTCGCTTTGCGAGGATTTCTTTGCTGATGAGGTGCAGT
>JAQYRL010000005.1 GCA_028725765.1 Clostridiales bacterium | reverse complement strand
AAAAAAAGCAAATCAAATAAGGACGAATTAGTTAAAAAGCCATCGATATCTTCTATGTCAGCTGTGCTTTACTGTGAAAATACGGGAGAGGTCCTATTTGAACAGAAATCAAGAAGTAGAATTGCGCCACTTACGACAACCAAAATTATTACCATTCTTTTGGTCATTCAAAATCTCCAACTAAGTACGGAAGTAGAAATTTCAGCTGAAGCTGCAGGTTTTGGTGGACCAATGGCGTTAAAAAAAGGTGAAAAGATAAGTGTGGAAAGCCTTATTTATGGATCTTTGATGGCAAATAGCAGTGATGCAACATATGCACTGGCAGAAGCGGTTTCAGGAGGTGACAAGGCAAAGTTTGTTAATATGATGAATGAACTTGCTAAGAACATGGGCTGCAAAGAAACCCATTTTACAAATCCTGTTGGAACCCCAGAAATGGATCACTATTCCACAGCAAATGATATGATGCAAATTATGAAGGTAGCTTCTTCAAATGACATATTTAGAAAGATATCTTCTGCTAAAAAGCACAAAATCAAGGCAACAAATGCAAGTCAAGTTAGAACTCTTACGAATCAATACCCTGAAATCTTGAAGGATAGAAATGTTATTGCTATTCAGAAATGCACTGGGAGCAAAGAGGGTGAAGGCTCTATTCTCATGTCGTACAATTATAAGGGATTGAAACTTGTTCTAGCCGTAATGGGTTCTCCAGAAGATAAGGTACGCGAGAATGATGCTAAAAAATTGATAGATTATGCTGTTTCGTCTGTCCGTGGTATAAAGGTTATAGCAAAGGGAGAAAAAATTGACAAGGCGTACATAAAGGGCGGAGAAAAGACAAGGGTAAATGCCTATGCAAGTGATGACGGTTATGCATACTTGCCGGAGCAGGGCTCAAAGGAACTGATTAGCGGATCTGTTGAAATGGATGAAAAAATAAAAGCACCTGTAAAAAAAGGCACTCAGGTTGGAACGTATGTTATTAGTGTCGCCGACGATCCTGTCAACAAAATACCTCTGATAGTTAAAGAGGATATCAACACGGGCTGGCTTCCTTCGAAAATAGGTATATCAAACCTAGGAACCATTTTAATAATTTTGGCGATAGTATTACTAATTATGATATATATTTATGTTAAAATAAAAATTGCTCAGATGAGGAGAAAAGCTGCTAAAAAGCGAAAACAGATAGCATATCAAAAGGCGCTTCGTCAGATAGAAATTGAAGAAGATAGGCGAAGAAGGGGCTGGAATATATGAGTAAGTCTGTTGACTCCGAGAATAAGATTGATAAAAAAGTCAATAATAGAATCGACAAAAAAACCGGAATGAACAATCAAATAGAAGAGAATTTAAAGAAATTACCTGATCTTCCTGGTGTCTATCTGCACAAAGATAGACTTGGTCAGGTAATTTATGTTGGAAAAGCTATATCGCTTAAAAATCGCGTACGTCAATATTTTCAAAAATCATCTCATACAAATCCAAAAACTCGTGCACTAGTATCAAATATTGTAGATTTCGAATGGATAACATGCAGCAGTGAGATGGAGGCGTTAGTTCTTGAAAACAACCTAATCAAGCGATATATGCCAAAGTATAATGTTTTGTTAAGAGACGACAAAACATATCCCTATATTGTGGTTACAACGAATGAGGACTATCCTAGAATTCTAAAAACACGAATACTAAAAAATGATGGCAATAAATATTTTGGTCCTTATACCGATGTCGGAGCAGTGAATAGGATAGTAGAGTTTATTAACAGAGCTTTTAAACTGAAAAGATGCAATCTGCAGTCGTTCCCCGATGGATTTAGGCCCTGCCTTAATTATCAAATTGATGTATGTCCGGGAGTTTGTTTAGGAACGGTAGATAGGAAAGACTATCGCAACAAAATAGATGAAGTCCTTGAGTTTCTAAGAGGTAGGACATCACCTCTCCACAAGAAAATGGAAGAACTTATGAAGTCGGCATCCGAACGCATGGAATTTGAGGAAGCTGCTCATTACCGCGATTTAATTAAGGACCTTAGTTCACTTAGTCAAATTCAGCGGGTTACGATGATAAATGACGACGACCTAGATCTCGTACTGCCACTTGTTGCCGGAGGGCAATATTTTGTAGTTGTATTTTCAGTGCGAAATGGTAAACTAAGCGGGCGTGATTCCTTCGAAATTGCAGCAGAAGAGGGGGATTCAAACGAAGAAATCGTAGGCAGTTTCTTGAAACAGTACTACAGCCAGTGGGCGAATGTACTGAGGGAAATACTGATTGAAAAAGAAATACCTGAAAAAAAATTGATAGAGACATTCTTGTCGAGCGAGTCTCGAAAGGTGACAATCTTTACTCCTAAGAAGGGCGTTAAGAGGAAACTTTTGGACATGGCAAGGCGTGACAGAGATCAACTTATAAATACTATAAATCTGAAAACTGAGGGCGCACGAGAAAAGGAAGATGCTCTTTCTGAGGTTATGTCGGGCGTTTTACAACAAATATCTAGCGATTTTACTCCGCCAGCAAACGGATTCAGGGTAGAAGCTTATGATATATCGAATACTAATGGAATAGATACTGTTGGAGCTATGGTAGTGTTCCAGGGTTTAAAGCCTGTTAAAAAAGATTATAGGAGATTCAAGATTAGAACTGCTAATGCTCATGATGATTATGGCAGTCTTCAAGAAGTTCTTTATAGAAGATTCAGGCGTGCAAAATCAGGCGACAAGGGATTTATAAAGATGCCCGACATAATCTTTATGGATGGTGGCGCTGGTCAGGTTTCAGCAGCGAAAACAGTCTTGGATGCTATGGGGATAGATATTCCTCTGGTTGGACTGGCAAAAGACGACAATCACAGAACTGAAAGGATGGTCTTTGTCGATGGACGCGAGATTTCCCTTGCTGAGACACCTATTTTGTTCAAATACTGCGGTAGAATACAGGAGGAAGTTCACAGGTTTGCAATTGATTATCACAGGAAACTTAGGGGAAAGCATTCTATTGGTTCAGTGCTTGATGAAATTAAGGGGATTGGACCTGTGAAGCGTAATGCTCTTCTTGCACACTTTGAGTCAATCGATGCGATAAAATCGGCAAAAATTGAGGAGTTGCAAAAGGTTCAGGGAATAAGTGAGAGCAATGCAATGGCGATTCGGGAGTTTTTTGGCACAAAATAGTTGTTTTTAAGGATTTGCATATAAGTTTGTGTATAATTGGTTAATTGAGCACTTTGGAGATGTCAACCAAAAACTCCACAACAACTTGACACGGTCCAAAAACTTATTTTGTTTGAAATCTGACCTTAAAAATGTTATAGTATCAGTAGTTGAAAGAATTTTAAAAATTCAAAATCCAATACGTTTCATGGAGGAAGATTAGATGAGCGATAAAGAAAAAGATATGATAAATGAAGATGATGTATTGACATTGGAATTTGAGGATGGCAGCATCGAATGTGAAATTATGGGAACATTTGATCATGATGGTAAAGAGTACATGGCTTTGATTCCGCTTGATGATTCTGACGATATCTATATTTACGGATATAAGGAAGTTTCAAGTGATGATGAGGGAGTGGAATTTGAACTCATAGACATTACCGATGACAAATTGTTTGAGGATGTTGTAAAGACTTTTGACGAAATCATGGCTGAAGATGAAGAAAATGAAGGAGT
>JAQYRL010000004.1 GCA_028725765.1 Clostridiales bacterium | reverse complement strand
TTGATATAGAAACACCTATTTTCAACACAGGAAGTGGAACACAGATTAGAATGCATGGATTTGGGAGAATAAATAACACATTGGTTAATTGAACACTTTGGAGATGTCAACCAAAAACTCCACAACAACTTGACACGGTCCTTGAGTATATTTAAATTGACAATTTAATATTTATGATATACACTGATCACAGTTTTAAAGTCTAATGTTTTGTAGTGAAGGAGGGAAAATGATGACAGATAAGGGATTTACTGATAAGGTTAAAGGGAAAGCAAAAGAAACCTTAGGAAAGGCAACTGATGATAGTTCTTTAAAGGCTGAAGGAGTTGTTGACCAGGTAGTCGGGAAAACAAAAGATGTTGCATCAAATGTGAAAGATGTAGCGGAAGAGTTAGCTGACAAGGCTAAAGATGCTATTGATTCAAAATCTAACAAATAATAAATTTTCATGTTTAATTAGATAATCAGCCTTCTCCGGCAGTTTCAAATGCCGTAGAAGGTGTTTTTTTTAAATCAAACATTAGTAAATAGGAGGGAATATGACAAAAGCTTTACTGGTTGTAAATCCTAGTTCCGGAGGAGAGAAAGGAAAAGAATTTGCACGCGTCGCAGAAGCGCGACTTAAAGAATTTTTTGATGAGGTATATGTAAGAGAAACCGAGAAAATGGGTGATGCGGAGAATTTTGTTGCAGAAGCCGCCAAAGATATGTATCACAGTGTTTTTGTGATGGGAGGAGATGGAACTGTAAACGAGGGCATAAGTGGTCTGGCAGGAAAAGGCTACAAGCCCAAGTTCGGATTTTTCCCTTTGGGAACTGTAAATGATCTCGCACGAGCTTTGAATATTCCGTTAGATCCTGAGGAAGCGATAGCAAAATTCGACCCGAAATTGGTTAAGCCTCTTGATATAGGAAAGATCAATGACAAATACTTTATGAATGTTGTAGCTGTCGGAACTATACCAGAGGCTATTAATGATGTTGAATCTGAGGACAAAACAAAGTTAGGAAAACTTGCATATTTTGTTTCAGGACTCAAGCATATTGTTAGCAACAAAAACTATAACTTCAGACTGACTCTGGATGGAAAGCAGAAGGTCATCACCAGTAGCACGCTGCTCATAGGATTAACTAATTCAATCGGCGGATTTGAGCATATACTGCCAGAGGCAGAAGTGAATGATGGACTTCTTCATCTCATATATATTAAGGATTCAAATCTTATTGAAACAATAAATTCTCTACCAGATATGCTAAAAGGCGTTGACGAGAGCACCTCGCATGTAGAGTATATGCAGTTTTCTGAGGGGATAATAGAAATTATTGGTGAAGAGGAGAACTTAAATGTTAATGTTGATGGAGACGAGGGAGATTCTCTTCCTATAAAAATTAAAATATTACCTTCGCATCTAGATGTTTATTGTGGTGCATAAAAATAGAAAAATTTAAAGATGCTATATTACCTTCACAGGCGTTCCTGTCGGGATGTTCTCATAATACCATTTCGAGTCAGGAACGCTAATCTTAATGTAGCCGTGAGATGCTGCTTTTAGAATCTTTTTGTCTTTCCTTTTCGCAATATCATTCTCGTCCGATTTGTTTTGGCTTTCGGTTGTTTTGTTGCTATTTCGTGTGGAAAATGTATCGTCGATCGATGCATGATCAGATTTTCATAGAAAAAAGAATTTCTAAAAATTTCCCTATTATTAGTTGACAATTCTCGATAATAGTAGTAAAGTATAGATATAGTTAGCACTCCGATGTGATGAGTGCTAACAAGGAGAGGAAGGAGGCATTATGGAACTTACAGAAAGAAAGCTTAGAATTTTGCAGGCAATCATAAGCGATTATATCATGACCGCAGAACCTGTTGGATCTAGGACTTTATCAAAAAAATACCAACTCGGTATCAGTCCTGCAACGATTAGAAATGAAATGAGCGATCTTGAAGACTTGGGTTTCTTAACGCATCCTCATACATCGGCAGGTAGAGTGCCGTCGGATAAGGCATATAGACTTTATGTTAATGAACTTATGTCAAGTGCGGAGATATCGCCTGCGGAGAAAGAAATAATTGAAAATCAGCTTAGGGCTGATATTAGTGAGCTTGACAAGACGATAAGGAATGCTGCAAGACTTCTGTCGGAGATTACCAACTTAGCCAGCTTTGTAATGACACCGAGCCAGGAAGAAAATCGACTTGAATTTGTGAAATTCGTTCCTGTGGATCAAAACACAGTTGTGCTTATGATAGTCACTGAAAATGGAAAGGTTTCTAACACCACATTGCGATTGAGTGAGGAGTACAACGATGAAGCGTTAGCTATTTTGTCGAAGAATATAACCTATAGATTTAAGGGAAAGAAGCTTAGCGAGCTCATAACTCAGAATATAATTCAGACATTCGAGAGTGACTTATCTGCGATAAATAGGCTTGAGGAATTTATTATGCCTGACTTTATGAGAACGCTTGAAGAGATGCTTGATGTAAGACTTTATATGGACGGAATATCTAACATCTTCGATTTGCCTGAATATAGCGATATTTCTAAAGCTCAACAGTTTTTGAGGCTGTTTGACAACAAAGAAAGGCTAAGACGCAATATTTTGAGCAGAGACAAGGGCGTTGTCGTAACCATTGGAGATGAAAATCAGGATGAAGAACTTCATGACTATTCACTGATTACAGCTACCTACAGCGTTGACGGACGAACTGTCGGGAAAATTGGAGTAATAGGACCTACGAGGATGAGGTATGGCGAGATTACATCGATAGTCAAGTATTTGACAGATAATATTAACGAAACATTCAGTTTAGAAAGCTGGAAAGGAGATAAATTTGACAAATAAATTTGATGAGGAGCTAAAACAAAATAAGATTTCTCATGACAATCCAGATGCGGATGCTCATGATGAGCCATGTGATGAAAAATGTGTTAATGATGAGAAACGAAAGTCAAAGAATTCTGATGATGTAAAAAACAATTCGGAGACGAACGAAGAGAATGCAGAAAATGAAAGAACTGAAAAGCCGGCATCACAGGAAAAAGAATATGATGAAGATCTGAACACCAAATTCCTTAGGCTGATGGCAGATTTTCAAAATTATAGAAAAAGAGCTGATAAAGAGAAGTCTGAAATTTATGCTAGAGCAAACGAGGGGATAATGCTTGGGCTTTTGACAGTAATCGATAATTTTGAGAGAGCAATTGAACACGAAAGTAAGGACGAGAAATATGCAGAGGGAATGCAGTTGATTTTCAAACAACTCATGGATGTGTTACAGGCTTCTGGCCTTGAAGAAATTAAAGCCTTGGATGAGGATTTTGACCCTAATATTCATAATGCCGTGATGACTTGTGACAGTGACCAGCATGAGAGTGGAAAAGTAGTTGAAGTCCTTCAGAAGGGATATTTACTGAATGGCAGGTTGCTCCGAGCATCGATGGTTAAGGTAAGCAACTAACAGATAAAGTTTGCAGCAAAGATATTTTGTTGCATTTGTGAGAGAGAAATTTAGTGTAATTTTAGAGATATAGATTAGAACGAATTTAAGGAGGAAGAAATCATGGCAAAAGTAATAGGAATTGATTTAGGAACAACAAATAGCGTGGTTTCCGTTATGGAAGGCGGAGATCCAACAGTTATAGCAAACGCAGAAGGCAATAGAACGACTCCATCGATTGTCGCATTTGCCAAAAATGGTGAGAGACTTGTAGGAGAAACTGCTAAGAGACAGGCTGTTACGAACCCTGATAGAACTATAGCTTCGATTAAGAGATACATGGGTAGCGATCACAAGGTTGAAATTGACGGTAAAGAGTATACGCCACAGGATATTTCAGCAATGATTTTGGCTAAACTTAAGGCTGATGCTGAGAGCTATCTTGGCGAAAAAGTTACGGAAGCTGTAATAACAGTACCTGCATACTTTTCAGACGCTCAGAAACAGGCTACCAAGGATGCGGGAAAGATTGCTGGACTTGATGTAAAGAGAATTATTAACGAGCCAACAGCAGCATCTCTAGCATATGGGCTTGATAAGGAAACCGGATCGCACAAAATATTAGTCTACGACTTGGGTGGCGGTACTTTCGACGTGTCAATCCTAGAACTTGGTGACGGCGTATTTGAAGTTTTGGCAACAAATGGTGATACTAAACTTGGTGGAGACGACTTTGACAATGCTGTGCTAGATTTCCTTGCAGAAAGCTTTGCAAAGGAACACGGTGTTGACCTTAAAAAGGATAAGATGAGTCTTCAGAGACTTAGGGAAGCAGCAGAAAAGGCTAAGATTGAGCTCTCTAGTGCTCAAACAACTAACATTAATTTACCATTTATTACTGTTACAAGTGAGGGACCACTTCACCTCAATATGGATCTGACAAGAGCTAAATTTGATCAGTTAACAGCAGATCTAGTTAAGAGAACAATAGAGCCTATGAAGAAGGCTATGAAGGATGCAGGCGTATCAAACAGCGACATTGAAAAGGTTATACTTGTAGGAGGTTCCACAAGAATTCCAGCTGTACAGGACGAAGTTAAGAAAGTTACTGGCAAGGATCCGTTCAAGGGAATTAACCCTGACGAATGCGTTGCTATAGGTGCTGCAATTCAGGCAGGCGTTTTGACTGGTGAAGTTCACGATGTTCTTCTTCTAGATGTAACACCACTTTCACTTTCTATAGAGACACTAGGCGGTGTAGCAACTAAGCTTATAGAAAGAAATACAACTATTCCTACAAAGAAGAGTCAGATATTCTCAACTGCAGCTGACAACCAGACTGCTGTAGACATCCATGTTCTTCAGGGTGAAAGAGAGATGGCTGCTGGAAATATTACTCTTGGAAGATTCCAACTTACAGGTATTGCACCAGCTCCAAGAGGAATCCCTCAGATAGAGGTTACATTCGATATTGATGCTAACGGCATTGTAAATGTAAGTGCAAAAGATAAAGGAACTGGCAAGGAACAAAAGATTACGATATCTTCTTCAACTAAGCTTTCAGATGAAGAAATTGAAGAGAAGGTAAGAGAAGCTGAAAAATATGCAGAGGAAGATAAGAAGAGGAAGGAAGAGACTGAAGCTAGAAATAAGGCTGAAGCATTAGTTTACGATACTGAGAAATCCTTAAAGGAACTCGACGGAAAACTTTCTGATTCTGAAAAATCTGAAGTTGAAGCAGCAAAAGAAGATTTGAAGAAAGCTATAGAAGATGGAAATGTAGACGAAATCAAGGATAAGACAGATAAGTTAACTGAGAAATTCCATATAATTTCAACAAAGTTATATGAGCAGGCTCAGGCAGATGCAGCGGCAGCAGGTCCTGATATGGGAGCACAGGCAGGTAATGCAGGTGCAGCAGGAACTGGAGCTCAAGACACAGGTTCTCAGCCTGGAGGAGATAATGTTGTAGACGCCGATTATGAGGTAGTTGACGACGATAAATAAATCAGTTAAATTATTTAGAAGTAAGATTAAAAATAATTTAGAATAACAAAATAATGAGAATACGGCGACCATACCCTGGTCGCCATATTCCATGAGAAAGAGGAATTATGGCAGATAAAAGAGATTATTATGAGGTTTTGGGGTTAAAAAAAGGTGCCTCTGACGAAGAGATAAAAAAAGCTTTTCGAAAAATGGCAATGAAGTATCACCCTGATAAAAACCCAGGAGATAAAAAGGCTGAAGAAGCTTTTAAAGAGGTCAATGAGGCATATAGTATTCTGTCAGATCCCGAGAAGAAGCAAAGATATGATCAGTTCGGTCACGCCGGTGTAGATCCGAATGCTGGATTTGGTGGTACAGGTGGTTTTGGTGGCGCAGGCGGCTTTGGCGGATTTGAAGATATCTTTAGCCAAATGTTCGGTGGCGGTGGTTTTTCTGGAAGTAGCAGCGGTGGCTTTGGTGGCTTTGGAGGCTTCGGAGGAAGACCTGGACCTCGTCGAGGAAGAGATTTGCAGAAGGCTATCACTATTACTTTTGATGAGGCAGCACATGGTGTTGAAAAAGAGATATCACTTAATAAGTACGTTGTTTGTCCTACTTGTAATGGGGAAGGTAATGAGCCTGGAACAAGCAAGGTTAAATGCGATAAATGTAACGGCACTGGACAGGTTACTCAAACTCAGAACACGATGTTTGGACGCTTCCAGACTACAGGTCCTTGTAGTGAATGTGGCGGAACGGGAGAGAAGATTGAAACTCCTTGCCATGAATGTAATGGAAGCGGCAAGGTAAGAAAAACTGTAAAATTGAATGTTAAAATTCCTAAAGGTGTTGATAACGATACCGTCATCCCTATTAGGGGACAAGGAGAGCCGGGTGAAATCGGAGCACCTGCGGGAGACTTATATATAGTAATTGCAGTTAAACCACATAAATTGTTTACAAGAAGTGGTGATAATCTTAACTTGGAGATACCTATAAGTTTTGAACAGGCTGCTTTGGGAGATGAGATTACTGTTCCGTCAATTGACGGAAAGTTAAGTTATACTATTCCATCAGGAACTCAACCTGGCACTATTTTTAGGTTGAAAGGTAAAGGTATGCCGAATGTCAGATCTGGAAGATATGGGGATTTGTTCGTAAAAGTTAAACTTGAGGTACCTAGAAACCTTAGCGATGAGCAGAAAAAACTAATCAGACAGATGAGCGACAGCTTGACAGCTGACAGTTACAAAGAGAAAAAATCATTTGGAGAAAAGATAAAAGATTTCTTCAGTTAAACAATACTGCTTCGGAATAGCACTGTTGAATAACTGTTTGAAATAGTTTGCTAGAATACTATAGATATTTTCTTATGAAGAAATATCCTATTACTAACGAGATGCCTTCGCTGAGAGTACTGCTATACCACATATAATCAGGTGGCATGACGTTGCTCATAAATAATAGAGCAAGATATACAAATGCAAAACCACGAAGAACTGAAAGCGTTATAGCTTTTTTAGCGTCACCGTTTGCAGCTAGTAAACCTACAAACAAAAGATTCGCACCAAGTGCTATATAGGATATTGCATATTTTCTAATAGAAATTATTGTTGTATCGAGCAGATGACTATCACTTGATAGGAAGAAAAGTGATATTTGTTTAGGAAAAAGTATACCAATACATAATGCAACAAGAGATAAACCTACTACAGACTTAATTGCGTAGTGGGTTATTTTTGTGCTTGAATCAAAATCGTGCTTTCCATAGAAATAACTTACAAGGGGTTGCATTCCCTGGGTTAATCCTGCCATGGTGGAAGCAATGAGAAGCGTGAAGTAAGATATGATGGTGTATGTTACAAGTGAAGATTCACCAAGACTCCTTAATAGAAAATGATTATATAGGAATACTATAAATCCAGTTGAAAGTTCAGAAAGGAAATCACCCGTACCAAGTGAAACTATTAATGGCAGTTGCTTGATAAATTCTCTGATATTATCAAAATGCACAAACCTGAGTCTGGCTTTGTCTTTAAGGAAATGAGTTGTGAACAAAAGAGCAGAAAATAACTGGGCAATACCAGTAGCTAAAGCAGCACCTTCCACACCCCACTTAAATTCAGAAACGAAAAGCCAATCCAGAAAGATATTTGTAATAGCAGCAGAAATCACGCCATAGGTAGCAAGCCTTGGAAATCCATCGATCTTTACCAATACTTCAAAATGATAAGATATCATAAAGAAAGGAATAAACCATATTATGATGGCAAGATAACTATGCACATATGAATATAGCCTGTCTTCAGCACCAAGAAGTCTTGTGAGTTCAGGTAGGAAGATTCGAGATAATAATGCTAGTGTTAGAGAAAAGCAAATAATGACAATAACGGTAAAGGTAAATAACTCCTTAGCATTCTGTCTCTTACCTTCGCCAAGCAGAATAGCCACCTTAGTAGATGTACCGACTGCTAAAATTATCGCAAGTGCAAATACCGTATTAACAAAAGGCATTGCCACATTTACGGAAGCCAGTGCTATTTCACTAACATATTTACCTACAAAATATCCGTCAACCATTGTATATATGGAAAAAACCCACATAGCTGCGATTGAGGGCAGAGCATAATTTAGATATATTTTTAGCAGTTTATTTTCTTTAAGATTTTTTTGAAAATTAGCATTCATTTTTAAGTTAAGCGTTTTCCCATCGAATTAACAAAATTCATACTTAAAAGGGAATAATAGTGATTTAATGATTTAAAATTAACAAATATATTCTACCACAAATTTTATGAATATGAAAGAGCGAAATGGAAGAAATTTACAAATATCTGTCTTGGTTATTTTATTTTTGCTTGAAATTTTTCTATAAAAATGATTTAATATATCTAAGAGTTTATAGTAATATTCTTCAAATTATATCGTTGCTGTAATTTTAGAGGAGGACAGTATGATGAAAGGTTTACCTAAATTAAGTAATAATAAATGGTTTTTGGGCGTATGTGGAGGCCTTGCAGAATATTTTGGTGTTAATGCCAATATCTTAAGAGCTTTGTTTGTACTGGCAGGTTTTCAAATTGTACCATACCTAATATTAGCTCTTTTGATGAGCTTTAATGGGGACGAGTAAAATACGTCTAAGATTTAGAGATATTTAAGGGTGTAATTGTCAATATAAATTGTTTGATTTTACATCACTGGAGGAGTTGAGGAGTTATGAAATTAATTGAGTTTAAAAATCCGGATAAGATCGTATATGCAGATATTAATCAGTTTGCCGATAACTTCGGTAAAGAGACTGGAATTACTGATTTGCGAGGAAAAATAGAAGCATTTAAGGCAAACCCAACAAAAGAGGGAGAAGTCCTCAAGGGCACTAAGAGAACCGCTATAAGACTTTTGATACCTGATCTCTACTTCGAAGGTGAAGAGAAGATTGAAATGGGCGAAACTGTATGGGTATACCTCGGCGAGCTTTACGAAATTTATTGCCTGTATTGGCCGGAAGATAAATAATAAAGCGTTCTATTAGTATAGCCCGATTTTGAATTTAACCTTAGCCGGTCATATTGAAAAGAAATATTTGGCCTCCTACTGTCTATTGGGAGGCTATTATTTTATGCAGCGAAAATATTTTGTTGTATATAAATAGACATGAAACAAACAGCGAAGGAGTCCGACAATGAAAATTAAGGAAGTAGATTTAGCCTCTAGATTTTTTGAATTTAGTGATTTGAAAGAATTGCTCAAGTATTCAGCAAGGAAATATGGGGATAAGACGGCTTTTGTTACCAAAATTAAAGAGAAGGGTAGCAAGGATGTCAGCTATGAAAACACAAGCTATGAGGAACTTTATGAAGAAATGATTGCACTTGGGACTGCTCTTTATGATATGGGGTATAGAGATAGAAGAGTTGCAATTATTGGAGAAAATAGCTATCAATGGTGTTTGGCATACTTCACTGCAGGAAGTGGAATCGGTGTTACAGTGCCGCTAGATAAGGCTCTTGAACATGAGGAGATAGTAAGCTGCTTGAAGAGGAGTAATGCAACGATTATTTTCTACGATAAGAAAATGGAGAAGCTCATAGATGAAATCTTTGAATCGGGTGAAACCAACCTTGAATTTGCTGTTACACTGAACTTTAAGTCTGAAAATCCTTCTCGTCCTTCAGTTGATGAAATGATAGCTAAGGGGCGCGAACTGATCTCAAAGGGGAATAATGATTTCGAAAATATTCAAATCGATAGAAATAAGATGGCATTTTTGTTATTTACATCGGGGACAACCCAGCAATCTAAGGCTGTAATGCTCAGCCATAAGAATTTTATGAGTTGTCTTTACGGAATGTGCTGCGAAGAGCTGTTTTTTGTAGATGACGTCAATCTGCAATTGCTTCCGCTTCACCACTGCTATGGAATGTTGGGATTGTTGACATTCCTAGTCCAGGGCATGAAAAATACATTTTGTGATGGCCTTAAGTATATTAATAAAAATCTTAAAGAGTACAAGGTAACTGTCATGATGAGTGTGCCTTTGCTTCTTGAGAGTATATATAAGAAAATCAACAAAGCAATTACGTCGCAAGGGCAGGAGAAGAAAATTGCATTTGCACTCAAACTTTGTGATATGTCAGAAAAAGTTGGCATAGATATCAGGCGAAAGATGTTCAAGCCGATTATTGATCAGCTTGGTGGACACCTAAGATTCTTTATAAATGGTGCAGCTCCAATTGATCCTGTGGTAGCAAAGGGACTTAATGACTTTGGAATTCTCACGGTTAATGGATATGGTTTGACAGAAACGGCACCAACCATTGCTAGTGAAAGTTACAGACATCTTAAGCCAGGCTCTGTAGGTAAACTCATGCCTAATGTTGAAGCTAAGATTGTGGACCCAAATGATGAGGGTATTGGAGAACTTGTTGTGCGAGGCGATAACGTTATGCTAGGTTATTATGACGACGAAGCTGCCACTAATGAAGTTTTAATTGATGGATGGTTTCACACAGGGGACCTCGCGTATTTTGATGAAGAGGGATATTTATTCATAACAGGAAGAAAGAAAAACGTAATTGTAATGAAGAATGGGAAGAACGTTTTTCCTGAGGAAATTGAAAATTTAGTAAACATTTTGCCATATGTGTCTGAAAGTATGCTATTCACAAGAAATAAGCACAGCGACGTTGTACTCTGGCTCAAGGTTGTATACGAAACCGCTTATTTAAAAGAAAACAATATTACAATAGATGAGCTTGATGAAAGATTCCAAAAGGATCTTGACGAGATTAACGATACCATGCCTGCCGTTAAGAGAGTTCATAAATACTTCTTAAGTGATAGGCCAACAATTAAGACTACGACACAGAAGACAAAGAGAAATTTGGAAATTGAAGAAATCAACAAAGAGTTGGCAGAACGGGGCATTGACTGATTTTGCTGTATGGGATTGATTTCTATCTGAGCAGAAATAGTAAAGTTTTAATTCTATACTCAAATAGATAAAATGTAGATATATGAGGAGGTTTCACATGAATAATTTTACATTCTATACACCAACAAAAATTTACTTTGGAGATGGCATGATTTCAAATCTGCACAAAATATCTGACTACGGTAAGAGTGTGCTCATTGTATACGGCAAGTCAAGCATAAAGAAGAACGGCATATACGATAAGGTTGTCGAAGAGTTAAAATTAGCGAACATGGATATATTCGAGCTTTCTGGAGTTGATCCAAATCCAAGGATTGATTCGGTTAGAGAGGGTGTAAGGCTATGTCGTGAGCACAAAATAGATGTTGTCTTGGCTGTCGGTGGAGGCTCAAGCATTGACTGTGCAAAAGTTATTGCTGCAGGCACATTATATGAGGGTGATCCTTGGGATCTAGTTTTAGATGGCAGCAAAATTGTAAAGGCACTTCCAGTCGTTGCTGTTCTGACAATGGCTGCTACCGGATCTGAAATGGATGCCTTTGCTGTAATTTCTGATATGAAGAGCAATGACAAACTCGGCACTGGCGCAGATTGTCTGAAACCTGTATTTTCAATTCTTGATCCTAAGTTCACATTTAGCGTTCCAAGAAAACATACAATTGCTGGAGTTGCTGATATTATGAGCCATACATTTGAAAATTATTTTGCACCGAACAAAGCAGCTTTCTTACAATCAAGGCTTGCAGAAGCTGTTCTTAAGACATGTATCAAGTATGGACCAATTGCAGCGGACAACCCAGAAGATTATGAGGCTAGAGCGAATATAATGTGGGCATCAAGCCTTGCTATCAATGGGCTTTTAAGTGAAGGGGCAGACGTAGCGTGGACTGTTCACGGTATGGAGCATGAACTTTCAGCATATTATGATATAACACATGGTGAAGGCTTAGCACTCCTCACACCTCACTGGATGGAATATGTTCTATCTGATGATACTCTTTGGAAATTTAAAGATTATGGTGTGAATGTTTGGGGAATTGACGCATCGCTTGGCGATATGGAAATAGCTAAACTCGCTATTGAAAAGACAAGTGAATTTTTTAGGAATTTAGGGCTACCGATGAGTTTGTCAGAGGTTGGAATTGGCAGAGAAAAATTAAAAGAAATGGCTGATAAACTTGATGGTAAGTTTGATGATAGTTTTGTCGCACTCAAGCCTGAGGATGTCCTGAAGATATATGAGGCTGCTTTATAGAAAATATATTAAGCTGCTTTGTAATTAAGAATTTAATAAACAAAATATAAAAGAGGCTATGCTGTGCAGTGTTTTGATATATTTCTCACTGGCATAGCCTCTTTATAATATTATTCGAGGCATTACATTGATGTTAAATTAGAATATCCAAAATCAAAAATTCATAAATTAGATATTCTTTATAAGATCCACCATCTCAATCAGCCCAGATGCACAGTCAAAGCCCTTATTTCCAGCTTTAGTGCCTGCTCTTTCAATTGCCTGCTCTATGGTATCTGTTGTAAGCACTCCAAACATAACAGGCTTTCCAGACTTTAGCCCAACCTGTGCAATTCCCTTTGATACCTCAGCACAAACATAGTCATAATGTGAAGTGGAACCTCTGATTACAGCTCCAAGGCATATAACGCCGTCATAATCCTTTTCCACAAGTTTTGAAGCAATTAACGGAATTTCAAAAGCGCCTGGAACCCACGCTATATCAACGTTTTCATCTAAAACACCATGTCTGAGCAAACTGTCCATAGCACCGTCAATGAGTTTGGATGTAATAAATTCGTTGAATCTACCTGCTACTATTGCAACCTTGAGTTTTTTGTTTCCATCGTTTGAAAGATTACCCTGTAATGTTTTCATAATAAAATCTCCTTATAAATATATAATAATAAACCAAACTGAAAGCAATAATAAAATCTTAAAATTCTAGGATATGTCCCATTTTTTCCTTCTTTGTCTTTAGATAGAAAAGATCATGTGCCGAAGCCGGCATCTGAATAGGAACACGTTCAGTAATAGTAAGTCCAAAATCAGAAAGTTCGTAAACCTTATGCGGATTATTAGTTAACAATCTAATATTTTTAACGCCTAAATCTCTAAGTATCTGAGCACCAATATAGTACTCCCTCAAATCTCCAGGAAAACCTAGGGCTAGGTTTGCTTGAAGGGTGTCCATACCTTGATCTTGAAGATTATAGGCCTTAAGCTTATTGATAAGTCCGATGCCACGTCCTTCCTGTCTCATATAGAGAAGAACACCTCTGCCTTCCTCCTCAATCTGCGTCATAGCACGTGCAAACTGTTGACCGCAGTCGCATTTGATGGATCCAAATGCATCGCCTGTTAAACATTCTGAATGTACCCTAACCAGAATATCATTTCCATCTCCGATATCACCTTTGACAAGTGCAATGTGATGCTCGCCGTTTATTTTGTTGATATATCCATATGCGCGGAAATCTCCGTATTTTGTTGGAAGATAAGTGTCTACGACCTGCTCAACGACAATTTCGTGTCTCTTTCTATAATCAGCGATGTCCTTGATTGTAATAAATGAAATTTCGTGTTCCTTTGCAAATTCAAGAAGTTCAGTCTTGCGCATCATCGTGCCGTCATCCTTCATCATTTCACAGCATAGACCACATTCCTTGAGACCTGCAAGCCTCATAAGATCGACAGTAGCTTCTGTATGACCTGAACGCTCTAGGACACCAAAATCTTTTGCAACGAGGGGGAACATATGTCCCGGTCTGCGAAAATCTTCAGGTTTTGAATTCTCATCAACAATCTTCCTCGCAGTGATTCCTCTCTCAACAGCAGAAATACCCGTGGTTGTATCAATATGGTCGATGGAAACTGTGAAGGCAGTGCAGTGATTATCGGTGTTTTCTGAAACCATCTGTGGTAGAGCCAGCTTATTTGCAATTTCTTTGCTCATTGGCATGCAGATGAGCCCCTTTCCATAGGTTGCCATAAAATTAACGTTTCCTGTTGTTGCAAATTCAGCAGCGCAGATTAGATCGCCCTCATTTTCACGATTCGGATCATCCGTTACGATAATCATCTTTCCTGCACGCAAATCATCAAGCGCCTGACTAAGCGTTGAAAATCCATTTGAACTCTTTTCCATTAAACTCTTCCTCCTAATAATTTTTCTACGTATTTTCCAATAATGTCAACTTCTAAATTCACCTTATCCCCAGGACGTTTGGATGACAAAATAGTAACCTCCGATGTATGGGGAATTATACTCACTTTGAACGACTCACGATCAACGTATGCGACCGTTAGACTCGTACCATCTATTGCAATGGATCCTTTTTCGACGATGTATCGCAAAAACTGTGCTGGTGGAGCTATTTTGTACCACGTAGCATTGCCTTGTTTTTCAACTGACTTAATAAGTCCTGTGCCGTCTATATGCCCTGAAACTATGTGACCTCCGAACCTATTGTCAACCTTCATAGCACGTTCTAGATTGACGCTTGTGCCAATTCTCATATTGTGGAAAGATGTCCTTTTGATGGTTTCGTTCATTATATCAGCAACAAAATAATCTTCTCCGAATGACGTTACCGTAATACAGATACCGTTAACTGCAATGCTATCCCCAAGATGAACGTCTGATAGAATGGTATTTGCCGATATGGTGATACGTGCCGATGGGCCTATGGTTTCAATCTTTTTTATTTTTCCGATTTCTTCTATTATTCCTGTAAACATGGGATATTTCTCCTTAGGGAAAATATATTATTTATATTGATTTTGATATTCGATACTGCCTTCAGTGTAGATATCTTGATCTATTTGAATCGTATCAACAATTTTAATGTTAGGACAGTTGTTAGGATCATCAAATCCAATCCCTGAAATAGATGAGAGGGCATTCCGTCCTCCTAAAATCTTTGGCGCTGTATAAATATGAACGTAGTCAGCAAGTTGTTCTCTTAAAAATGAATCATGCACGCTTGCACCGCCTTCAACGAGTATACTATCAATTTCATACGGTGGGAGAGCAAGCTGTCCTAGTGCTTCAGTAAGATCGATTTTTCCGTTCTTATTTAACGATACGTCTAGAATTGAGACCTGTAATTCTTTTAATTTTTTTAATTTCTCTTTATTCTCTGCACTGCTAGAAGATTCTTCACTCGTAACGACGATAGTTTTTATTTCTGCAGATGTTTTGACAATCTTAGAATCAAGGGGTAAAGATAACTTCGAATCAAGTATTATTCTTACAGGATTTCGTAAAGCAAGCTTCGGATTATCTTTTCTTAAAATATCATATTCAGGGTTAGGATTATCACATAAATTTTGATCAAACCTACAATTGAGCGTTGGATCGTCAGATATCACTGTATTGATTCCAGCCAGAATTCCCATATATTTATGTCTCAAAAAATGCCCGTGGTTTCTAGCTTTTTCCCCGGTGATCCATTTGGATTTTCCACTGTGAGAAGCCGTTTTTCCATCGAGAGTTTGTGCAATTTTTAAAGCCACAAAAGGTCTTTTCTTCATCTGTCTTGTTAGAAAAAATTCGTTTAATCTCCTAGCCTCATCTTCAAGAAGACCAACCTCAACATTGATGCCGTTATTTCTTAGTATTTCAATTCCTTTCCCCGAAACCTTGGGATTGGGGTCAGCCATTGCACAAACAACTCTTGAAATTTTTGCATCTATTATAGCTTCCGTACAAGGAGGAGTTTTGCCATAGTGGCAGCATGGTTCTAGCGTGACATAAATAGTTGAATTTTCAGTGCTCACATTGTTTCTTACGTTCGCAAGCGCATCTCGCTCAGCATGTGGCATGCCACATGCGTGATGATAGCCCTTTGATATGACTGTCCCATCTTTTACAATAACTGCGCCAACCATAGGGTTTGGATTTGTAAATCCCAATCCTTTCCTTGCCTCATTTAGAGCCATTTTCATAAATTTATTATCAGCGTCAGTAAACATTTATATTCTCCATTGAACTAAAAAAGCACCCGTATAAACAGGGCGCAATCGATGACTTGAGTATGTTTTGTGCAAATAAAAACCGAGAAATATTTCTCGGGCAATGCAACAAAACAGTTGTAATTTCAACTATCTTCTTCCATCCAGACTTTACTGTCGGTTTCGGAATTTCACCGAATCATGCAAACTTTATTTCTTGCTATGCTCTTGAGGTTTGGCAATCAATAAATAAAGTTCATTGCTCGCGGACTTTACCGCCGGTCGGGAATTTAACCCTGCCCTGAAGATTTTATTAAGTTTATACATAGATTATAGCACAAAGAAATCTTTATTCAAGTATATGCAAAGAGTTTTTAGGAGAACTTGAAATTATATTATCTGTCTATTCTATTCGAGATGGCGATGGAAAGTGAATTTAAGCCAAAATAGAAAAAACTGTTAATAATTTACAAAAAATAGTTGACGTTATATGGGGAAGAGGATATACTCTAGAAAACAGATGGAAATATATGGAAAAAAGATGCGGAAGGATGGTGGATTTTATGATTTTTAATAGTATCATTGCTACTCAATTAAAATTAAAAGAGAAAGAAAAGAAGAGTAGTAATTCTGATAATATGCAATTTGCCGCTGAGCCAATAGTTGGAAAACGGAAAACTTTAAAAATAGGGTTATACTCCATAGATAGTTCATATGAGATATCTCTTCTATCTATCGTAATGCTCGATAAGCTTTATAACAAATATAAAAATCGTTGCATATATGTATGTAATAAACCTTTTTCACTGCTGAAAAAGACATATTTTGGGCATGCATCGGCGTATGTAAGCAAAGACGATATGAAAAAACTAGCAAAACTTTTGTTTTATATGGATGATAGTGAGTTTAAGGATAGGTCACATCTGATAGACAGAATAAATAATATGGACTATATATTTGCCTACGGTGCAGATAAACTCCTTGGTAATCCAACCCAAAATGGGACCATGAGACTTTTGGATTGGATAAGTTCATCAGAGGTTTACGACTATATTTTTTATGATATCGGGGATAATCTCGATCTGGACAGTATAGAGACATTGAGAGAATGCGATGTAATTATAAGAGGTAATAGAAAGTTCCCGGGCAATATTGACACTTTGGATCTTAATGAGAAGAAGATAATTGATTTAATTTTTGATGAAAAAACTGAAAGTGATATTGCATTTTATGCTAGCGATATAGATAAGGTTTCGTGTGTAAGTGACGGTGATTTTGAATATACGGTTCAATTCAATAATGATCTTGAATTCTTAATTAATAATTTGATTAACAACGAAGAAAGGAGTAAATCACTTGTCAATTGATAAAACTGAAGAGATAGTTCGCAATGTTAAAAATTGGCTGATGATTGAATCGATAAAAAGAGAAATTGAGGAGGATGAAATCAATGAGTATATAGAAAAAAATCTCTTTGAACTATGTCCAAATCTTTCAATACAGGAAATGAAGAAGATAAGAGATAGAGTGTTTTTAAGGCTTAAATATCCATTAGGCATACTGGAACCCCTTGTTTCTGACAGTAAAATCAATGAAGTTATGGTTAACGGAGTCGATCATATATTTGTTGAGAAAGATGGAAGAGTTGAAAGAATAGATGATGCTTTTTCAAGTGAGGACGAATTAAGGGACATCATTAGATATATTGCAGGTAGAGTCCACCGCGAATTTAATGAACTTAATCCAATAGTAGATGCTCGTCTTTCCGATGGTTCGAGAGTGTGCGGCGTATATAACAATGTAGCTGTTGGAGGACCAGCGTTAAGCATTAGGAAATTTAAAAAAGAAAAAATCGATATGGATACTATGATTGCTTATCGCTCGATAACGTCTGAGTGTGCAAAGGAACTTCAAAATTGGGTTAAAGCAGGATATAACATATTTGTAAGTGGAGGTACCTCATCAGGCAAGACAACTTTTCTCAATGCACTTTCTGATTATATACCTTGTGATGAGAGAATAGTTGTAATCGAGGATTCGTCAGAACTCAACATGAATCAGGTAGAAAATATAGTTTATATGGAATGTAGGAATGCGAACAGTATAGGTAAGGGTGCAGTCGATATGTCAAGTCTCATTAAAACAAGTCTCAGATTGAGACCAGACAGGATTATTGTGGGGGAAGTTAGGGGAGAGGAAGTTTTCCAAATGATACAAGCTATGAATTCAGGACACTCGGGCTCAATGTCAACAGGGCACGGAAATTCTGTAAAAGGAATGCTGAGAAGATTGGAGTCTATGTATCTAATGGCAATTGATATACCTCTAGATGCGATTAGAATGCAGATTTCAGAAGCTATAGATATAATGGTTCATCTAAATCGACGACGAGATGGTTCACGTGCTGTAGAGTCTATTGCGGAGCTAGTAGGCTATGAAGGAGGTGAATATCAATTAAACTATTTATATGAACTTGACGAGAATTTAAACTTAAAACCAACTGGCAATGAAATTATACATAATATAAAGATGAGAAAGGCTGAAAAAGAAAAGTATAATGAAGGGTAAAAAATTTGACCAGAAAAAAATTTCCATATTATTTTACGCAATAATTATCACCACATCGATCAGTTATCTATTGTATAAAAGTTTTATTTTTGTTTTGCTAACTCCACTTACATATCATTTTTTAAATATAGCAATTAGAAATATGAATGAGAAAAGATTAAAGAAAAAATTTAAAAATGAATTTAAGGATTTTTTATATGCATTAAGTGGTTCATTTTCAACTGGAAGACACCTTGTTGAAGCCTTGCAGGAAGTTAATGAAAGTCTAGGAAAGATGTATAGCAAGGATAGTCAGATCATGACGGAAATTAATACTATTTTGTCACAACTTAAATTAACAGGATATGATGAAATTAAAGTTCTTGAGAATTTCAAAAAACGAAAACCGATTGAAGATGTTGTTGACTTTGTCGAAATGTACAAATCTTGCAGAGATACTGGAGGAGATTTTGCAGGCGTGTTATCAAAGGGAGCCAATATGATTGCAGAAAAGATAACGATTGACAGAGAAATAGAGGCTATTACGTATCAAAAAAAGATTGAAGGAAGAGTTATTGGGAGTATGCCAGTGGTTTTGTTGGTGTTTTTAAATATATTTTCACCCGATTACATATTACCGCTGTATTCTGGAATTTCTGGTCGTATCATAATGACTTTGGCTCTAGTCTTGACTATATTTGCCTTCGCTATGATTGAAAGGATTACTAATATTGAGATATAAAAATAATGATTTGTATATATTACTTAAGAATAAATTAAAGAAGTATATAGAAATATTATCTGAAAAAAATAATAGAAAAATATTAATGATATCTACCATGCTTGTTCTTCTCATCCTAATGTTCGAACTTGTGAATGTGTTTGTATATCAGCCAAATTGGATTATTAGTGAAGATGGAAAGAAAGTAGGGGTTCAAAGATCTGATGGCAACAAAAATTTACCGATGATGGTCGAAGTTAAGAATAAAAGCGGAGTAAAAAGCTATCCAATAGATATAAAAGTTTCTGGAAACAAAAATTTTAAAAATAAAGAGAATAACAATAGCAAAGCAGCAAGAAATAAAAGACAGGATAAGGATTTTGATAAAGAAGAGCACTTAAGAATAGACTTGGGTATTCGACGCGAACTGAAAAATGAAGATCGAAAGAATAAAAAAATATATATGTTTCCAAAGCAACTTCAAGATGGAGATAGACTTATTTGGAGTGTTGATAAAAAGGAAATGATTCCTAAGGCATTATTCCTATTTCCAATTATCCCAGTAGGAATAGTAGTATATTCTGAAAGTGAAAAGCGAAAAAGGGAAATTCACAGGATAAATTCAATAAGATGGTCAATTCCAAGTTTTACACATCAGGTTGTATTATACATGAATTCAGGGCTTATTACATCCGATATAATGACTAAGCTTTTTGTTAGATATTCTGAATCTGATAAGAGGAATTATCTTGAAGAAATGGTAATTAGCGCATGTAAGAATTCAGAAATTATGCATATGGAGTCAATTGCTGTATTACAAAAATATGCTGATGAATCTTCAGTTAGTGAATTTATGAGGATTATTGCTATTATTTCTGATGGACAAATAAAGGGGGTGGATATAAGAAATAAATTGGAAAATGAAAGCAAAATACTATGGCATGATAGGAAAAAAACTGCTGAAGAAAGAGGACATATTGCGGAGAGCAAACTTGCTGTCCCGCTATCAATCCTTCTATTGGTTCTGATGCTAATTACTGCAGCACCTGCAATGATGGAATTATAGTTTTTATGATAAAGGAGGAAAAGTTAATGTTTAAGAAAATAAAAGCAAAAGTTTTAAAGAGCCCGATTGGTAACAAATCTGGAATGGAGATGGTACAAGTAGCGATTTTGATTGCTATTGCAGTCATTATAGGATTAATTTTTAAAACTGAAATTACGAGTTTTGTAAATGATACGTTTGATTCGCTTCAAGATTTTTAGTGTTATCAAGAACAAATTGGGCAGTGAACTGGTTGAGGCGACAATTGTATTGCCCATTGTCTTACTCATAATTTTAGGAATGTTGTCATTTCTTGTCTTTTTCTTCGATTATGGGATTTCACAGTATCATACACATATGGAGCTGATAGATTCATCAAATATTTCGCCCAAATTTTTTGAAATAAATAGTAACAAAATGAAACATCAAAAAGAAATTAGAGCTCTTTCTAAAAAAACATATTTTTCAAATAAAGAAGATAGCATATATGTCTTAAATGAAGAAAATATTTTAAGGATTGGAGATGCTGCAGTTGATTTGTTTAGATAATCAAAAAAAAGAAGACAAGAGTGAGTGTGTCCTTAAAAATAATAATGGCTCATTATCTATATATCTTGCAATATTTTTTGTGGTAATAATATCTGCTTCAGTTTTTTTTATAAAAGAAGCTAAGAATAGAGCGATTGAATCTTCAACCAAATCTTTATCATCTGTATGGCTATTAAGTGAACTTGGTAAGTATGATAGACATCTTTATGAAAGGTATGGTATATACGGATTTTACGGAAATCGTGATGAAATTGTTAAAGACATAAATTATATGGCCAACTATAGTTTTAAAGGAAAGTTATTTATTAATTATCAGGGTGTCGAAGTGAATCTAAGTTCAAACTCTGTAGCCAATCCTTCTATTTTTAAAAAAGAAATAATAAAAGCTTCAGCAAGTGAACATTTTAAGGATATGTTTAACAAGGAAAAGGAAGGTGCGGGCTATGAGCCAGAGGAAGATAATCAAATAGAAGGAAAAGTTTATAACGATGCAATTTTAGCAGATCTACCATCAAATGGGGTTAAATCATCGATAAGCTTATCTGGGTTTGCATCAAAATTTGAAGGAGTTAACTCTATAAGTAGCCTGATAAAAATTGGGAGTGAGGAGTTGCTGGTTGATACATATGCAAATTCTGTTTTTAAAAACTATGCATATAATAATAACTTAGGTGAAACTGTTTTTTCAAATGAAGTTGAGTATCTCATTTGCGGAAAGAATGAAGATGAAAAAAACAGAAAAAGAGTTAAGCATTATATTCTAGGAATAAGACAGATTGCTAATACATTTTCAATTACAAGTAATCCAGACATGAAAGATAGGGTTAAAGCCATTGCTTCTTTAACAGGTGCTGCAGAAGGAGTGACGGAGGCTTTATTAATAGAGGCCTGGGCATTAGCCGAGAGCGAAAACGATTATCAAATTATGATACGAGGTGGTAAAGTTCCATTCAAAAAAAGTTCTCAAGAATGGGCAACTCAAATTGAAAATGTTGCAGAAGGGATAGCAGAAGGATATATAGAAATGGATTATACACATGGTGAAGACTATAATCAATATCTCAATTTTTTTCTGTTTATGATAGATGAAGATGTAAAACTATTGCGAATGATGGACTTAGTTCAGCTCAATATGAAGCTAAATCACTATGATGATTTCTTGTTGAAAGAGTACTATGTCGGTCTTGATTTAATTATTAAGGTAAATAATAGAGAAGTTGCGGTTTCAAAAACATATTATTAGCCGTTTAAAAATATCGAAAGGATGTATGGTTTGTACAGTAATATTAAAAATAAAGTAATTGAAATATACGAAAAAAAGGGTTCATACTTAGTTGAAGCTGCAATAATTTTACCTATTTTCATATTGGGGTTGATTGCTATTATTTCTGTCATACCAGCCATTTCAAAGGCCGAGCGAGTTGTATATCAGGCTTGTGATGAAATGAGGCTTGAGTGCATTAAGTCTGTTTATATAAATAATCCAATTGCTCTTCCAAGTAGAATTATGCTCAGGTGCCCAGAATCTGATAAGGCCATAAAAAACTTTTTCGCTTATTCAACCATATACCGCAGCAATAGCGCCCACATGGACGAAATGATTAATCTCAAATGGCATACTAATATAATTCAGCCAACTCTTAGCGGGATATTTGATAACATTTCATTAAACGGGGAAATGATAGGAAGATCATTCGTAGGTTATGAAAGATCGCAAGACCCCACTGATAGGAGCACATTCGAAGAAAACTTAGAAAGTAAGCCTGTATATATTTTTCCTAATGAAGGCAGCAAATATCATGGAAGCAACTGTAGAGTTTTAAATTCAGCAGCAAAAGTAAATATATTAACGCCTAGTTTTAAGAAAAAGCATAAGCCTTGTAAACTATGTAAAGCCAAACATATTTCTCTCTCAGAATATGTATATACTTTTAATAATGGTGATGTAAGATATCATAGCACAAGCTGCAATTTAGTTAAAAAACGATATATAAGTATAGATATCTCCATAGCCAAAAAACGAGGATATGAACCATGTAAAATATGTGGTGGACATAATTAAAATTTGAATTGAACATTTTAATTGAATAATATTAATCTTTATCTTTATCTTTAAAGTATGGAATTATATTTTAATTATGATATAATATTAAAATAAAAATTTAACAAAGGGAAGGAAGAAATATTATGAATAGCTCAATTAAAAAAGCACTTGTTCTATCAATGGCGCTTGTTCTATGTTTTGTTTTCTATGGGTGTGGAAAAGAAGAAGAATCACCTACGAAAGTAGCAGATGAATTTTTAAAGTCAATTAAAAACTCTGATCAGGATGCTATTAAGAAGGTTTATAAAGGCAAAGCATTTGATCCATTTGCCGCTCTAAAGCTTTTTGAAGATGACAATGAATCCGGCTCACCAGACTCATATGTTAGTAAAGATTTGCTACCTAAGGCTAAGGAATTTGATTACAAAATATCTGAAGAAAAAATTGATGGGGATAAAGCTACTGTCAATGTTAAGATAACTTCATATAATATTGCTGGATTCATGGTAAATTGGATTACAGACTATATGCAAACTGCTTCGGAGCAATTTGCTGATAGTATACCTGATGATAGTCAGATGGAACAGATGTTAAAAGAATCTTATGAAAATCAAAAGAGTACTCTAAAGAAGGATTTAAAAAAAGATGTTAAACTTAACTTAGTAAAAGATGATGGAAAGTGGAAAGTTAATACATTGAAAAAAATGATGAGCTATTTAATGCTATAAACGGTGGAGTGATAGATTTAAGCAAGAAAATTGCAGAAGACTTAGATAATTCTGAAAATGGTGAGGATTAATATATAGATATATCTGATGGAAAAAACATGTATATTATGATACAGGATAGCATCCTTAGTAGAGGGCTTCATTTATTATTGAGGCCCTTTTTGTAGTATGACGGGCATGCCGTCAATCTGTGGTGAAAGTCCACAAGGGGCGTAGTTGCCGACGAACCCCAAAGCGACTCCCAAGGTTCAAGTCGTGAGGCTTGGGCGAGAAGAAGGGATAGCGAAATCGTAGCCTGACGAAC
>JAQYRL010000003.1 GCA_028725765.1 Clostridiales bacterium | reverse complement strand
TGCCATGTATTATGGAAAGGTCGAAAATGGAAACTTGGAATTTTATCTTTTCTTAAAGGCAAATGCAAGCAGACAAGGCGGGTCAACAGATAGAGATACAAGGTTAAATATTAGCATACCAGGAGTAGAGATTACTGATGTTGACGTAACAGCTTATGACGTTTCACCGGGAAATAGAGATAATGTAAAAGATTCGATGCAAAACCAAACTGTAAATACATTCATTCCTAGTCTAGGTGCAAGCGTAATAAATAGACCAAACAGCAACCAGATTACAGGAACACCTAATAAGACTGATGCCTATACTGGAAAAGTTGGATATCAAATTTATTTTCCTCAACAAAGATTTCAAGGTGATTGGGGCTTTTTGGTAAAAGTAAGTGCTAATGTCGGTGCGAATAACCCAACTACGCTTTCATATGACTGGTTAACAGATAGAGATACGGGAAATCAAGCTCAAATCTCAAAGATTGTGAATTTAGGTAACGGCGACGAAGTCGGTTTGCCTAGCATAATTATTAAGAACGAAGAATTTACTAAAAGTCCAATATCTATAACAAAATTTGACAATTTAGTTGAAAAACAAAAACTAGCCGGCGCAGAATTTGCGTTAAAAGATAGCGACGGAAATATAATAGCAAATAAAGTTACAGGACAAGACGGAGTAGCAAATTTTGGCGAGTATGCTTCGGGAGTTTACACACTAGAAGAAGTCAATGCACCGGATGGATATCAAAAGTCAAATGTCTACTTTGAAGTAACAGTTGACGAGAAAGGACAAGTAAAATACAGCCCTAAATTCAAAGATAGTTCAGCTGCTCCAGTTCTTGGCGATGATTACTATAAAAAGAGAGAAGAAATTCAGGACGAAGGGAAGGCACAAGTAATACATGTAAACCAAAGCTTCACTTATCAAGAAAATGCACCAGGTGATATTGGAACAAAACCTGGTGTATGGGAAGCTTATGAATTAGAATCGTTGCAATATCACGCAGATATAACTTTGGATAATTCGGCACCAGGTACAAGCTTTGAAATTCAATTTGATCCTAATCTTGATTTCACACAATATTTTGCAGGGTTTCCAAAAATTAAAATAGGTGGAGTTGACGTTGCAGATCCATACTTCAGTTATGACACAAACCTTTTAACTTATGTATTTAACGATAAATCTAATGGTGGAATAGCAAATATATCACTTGATTTAAGAGGCATTATTCCTAGTAAATTCTACGCAAAACAAGATGGAACTTATCAATTCACAAATATAGTAGCTCCGGGAGTAACAGGAGTTACAGGAAATCAAACTCAAAAGACTACTATTAATGCAGACTACGGATATTACGATACAAAATCTGGGAATCCTGCCCAAGCAAGTTATTTTAGGGATGTATATAAAGATAGCGACGGCAATTGGTATGTAACAGTAATATCTTACTACAATGCATTGGGAGATGGTAGTTTTGGACCGAGAACTGTAACTTGGAACTGGCTTTCTACTAATTATCAAAGTAATTATGCGGTTTATGATTGGAGAGCTAATGGAACATATCCTACATTTGAATTGGATGATGTAAAGATTTATCGCACAGATAAGAATAGAAATGTAGTAAATGATAAAGCATTAAATGAAAATATGCCTTTATCTTTTGGAATTAGACCTGAACAAGACCCTTATAGGTATTCCTTAGTTTATCATATGTCGATAAATCCCGATGAAAGGATTAGCAATAGGTCAAATAATTTCACTTTGGATTATGACCCAAGCCAAATACAAAATTCAGGCGTAATTAATGAGAAAACTCCTCTAAAAATAGTAATGCCGAGCATTTCTAGTAGAGGAGAAGGCTATGTAATCGAAAAGACATTTAAAATTCCAGAAATAGATGCCTTCAACAGTAGTTGGAGAGCCTTTCTTATGAATAGCGGTAGCGGTGTTCTTAGATCTGCCTTTGCCAGTGCAGCTAATTACAATTGGAGCACAGGAGACCAAGCTGGTGGAGAAATACCACAATATTCTAGAGAAATAGTGGGTCTTATCAACAAAAAATACACTCCCGGTCATTTTAAAATAACTAAGTTAAATGAGGGGAACAAGGCTGAAAAACTTGTGGGAGCAGTTTTCGCACTAACTGATGAAGATGGAAATACAATTTACCGTTCATCTGATAGAGAGGGAATAGTAAGCTTTACCGATCTTGCTCCAGGGAGATACACTTTAACAGAAAGTATTGCACCGGATAAATTTAAAAAATCAGACAAAAAATGGACAGTTACAGTTTATAACAATGGAAAAGTGCATATCCTAGAAGTTGGAATTCTCGGTGCTGACGGAGAGTATGAAGGCACAGATATAAACATGGAAGTAACCAACAAGCCAATAGGTGAAGAATTTGTAGTTTACAAGAAAGATTCCAATGGAAAGCCACTTGCAGGTGCTGAATTTAAACTTACAAAACCTGGCGATACTACATTTTCAAAAGAGGCAACTTCTGACCAAAATGGTGTTGTAAAATTTGACAATATATTAACTGACGGGACATATATATTAGAAGAGTCCAAAGCTCCAGAAGGCTATAACAAGCTCGATAAAAAGTGGGTTTTAGTTATAAATAATGGAGAAAAGAAAGTTTATAATTACAGAGAAACTACAAGCTCAACGGCATTAAATTCAATTTTGGAAAAACCGGGAGTAAACTGGGTCAATGTAAGAGAGAGATCATTAGACGGATGGACTTTAAACGACAATAGGTACACAGGTTGGACGGGAAATTCAGCGGAAGCCTATAAACTAGGTACGAGAATTGTTGGAATAAATAAAGATGAAAAATATATTATTCAAAGATTTGTATTAAATCCAGAATCAGCACAAATTGGCGAAACCACAGCAACAATCCACAGAGAAAAGCCTAATTATTCAAACATGGATTGGTATGTGGGAAATGAAACATACCAAGTATTCAAATTGGATAAACCAGTTGAAGGTGTAATTTCAGATATAAGACTTTCAGAGTATGGAGCTGTCGATATAACTAAAGATGTTACAGTAAGTGCAGACAACACTTACCAAGGAGAGCCAACGCGTCTAAAATTAGATTTTCCAGCTACGGATAAGCCAATAGTTGTGGATATAAAAGTGCCATATAAGGATGCAACAGGTGGAGTCGGTCTTGGAATGGACTGGACAGAAAATGACACGACTTATTGGAAGAGCGACTATTATGAAAGAGTAAACACTATAAAACTTGCAGAGCCTGTTTTACAAGAAGGGGATATCAAGGGCGCTTATGTATCATCTGACTCACTTGATGTAACTAATGAGTTTAAAACTTTTGGTTTTAATCTTAAAAAAGTAAAAAACAATGCTGAAAATCAAGTTATAGAGGGAGCTACTTTCAAGCTTACTGGACCTAATCCAAGTCAAGAAGTGAAAACAATGACTACGGGAAAGGACGGAGTAATATATTTTGACGGATTAAGACCGGGAACTTATAAATTAGAAGAAGAAACAGCGGCGCCAGGTTATAAAAAGACAGATGTAACTTGGACAGTTACAATTACAAATGAAGGAAAAGCCTACTATAAAGTAGACAATCCTGACGAAGTAAATTCAGAAGCTTTTGTAGAAAACTCTATAATGTTTGCAGCCAATGCAAGAAATAATATTTACTCAAGATATGACCTAAACTCTAATTTAGATATTTCTAATTTGGATATGCTCGATGCTATAAGAATGCCAGCAGGAGAAAGATATATTGAATATGCATTAAGGGCTGGAGAAGGTTGGCAAGATATTGATTCCAACAGGTCTACAATTCTGAAACACCAAGATTCTGCCAATGGAGAAATAAAGACAAAAATAACAGCAATCGACAA
>JAQYRL010000002.1 GCA_028725765.1 Clostridiales bacterium | reverse complement strand
TAAGACCACAGGATTTTAAGTCCTGGGCGTCTGCCAGTTCCGCCACTCCGGCTTTTAAAAAATGGCTCCGAGGGTGGGGCTCGAACCCACAGCCTACCGGTTAACAGCCGGTTGCTCCACCATTGAGCTACCTCGGAATACGTTTCACTTTTCAGCGACAATGAAGATTATACAACATTTAACCCTATATTGTCAAGGAAAAACTAAAATACTAATCAAAAACTTTTAAATTTTTGTTTTACAGTTTAAGAATCTGTCAAACTATATGTAAAAATATTAAAAACTTGAAATTGCCGCAATTATTTCTTTGATTGAATTGATGTTGTTTATCTTCCTTCTGAAATCATTGCTACCTGCAAGTCCCTTAGTATACCATGCCAGATGCTTCTTCATTTCGTTTTTAGCTATTTTCTCACCCTTATAATCTACCAAAAGCTTTGTGTGATAAATCATCATATCCTTGATTTCTTCTTTTGTTGGACGAGGTGGTACACTTTCACCGAGCCACCATGCATTAAGTTCCTTGAAAATCCATGGATTACCAAGTGCTCCTCTTGCAATCATGACAAAGTCTACTCCAGTCTCAGTAAACATTCTCTTACAACTGTCAATATCGAAAATGTCTCCATTGCCTATAACGGGAATATTAACTGATTCTTTAACCTCTGCAATCCGCCGATAATCAACTTCTCCAGAGTAGTATGCTTCTCTTGTCCTACCGTGCACACAAATCGCATCAGCCCTTCCTTCTTCCAGAGCTTTCGCAACCTCGACACAGTTTATACTTGAACTATCTACACCAATTCTTATCTTTGCAGTCACAGGCTTAGAAGTTCTAGCCTTCATTGACGATATGATTTGTTCGCACAGAATCGGATTTTTTAAAAGAGCTGACCCATCTCCGTTTTTAAACACCTTAGGAACAGGACAGCCCATATTAACATCGATGAGTACGTTTTCTCTTTGATCAAGCATCTCAGCAGCTTCTGCCATTATTTCTGGGTCGCTTCCAAAAATTTGAAATGCAACATCACCTAAATTAGAATTATGGTCATCATCAGGATACAAAATATCCAAAAGGCGGTTACTTTTTCTATCACCGTAATGCATCCCCTTGCCTGAAACCATCTCAGAATAAACAAGCCCCGCACCCATCTCTGAATATATCAAACGGGTTGGAGCATCAGTTACACCTGCAAGCGGTGCCATAAAAAATGGATTTTTAGGCTTAAAACTACCTATTTGGGGCACATTTTCGGTTTTTGTACTGGTTCTTGTTTTTGTCATATATTAACTGCAATCCTTCTAGTGTCAACATTCTCTCAATTGTGTCTATACAACCCACACCAGCCTTAATCATGCTCGCAAGCCCACCAGTTGCAATAACCTTTGCTTCAGGAGCTTCCGGATCGTATTCAGCAAGTTCTTTTTTCATCATTGCGACAACATACTCTACCATTCCCATATGGCTGTACAAAAGGCCTGCCTGCATACTTTGAATAGTATTCCTGCATATTGCATGGTTAGGATTCTCCAGTTCAACCTTGGGCAGTTTTGAAGTCTTTTCAAATAGTGAATCTGCAGAGATTTTCACTCCAGGAGCAATCGTACCACCAAGATATTCGGCCTGTCTAGATATAGCACAGAATGTCGTAGCTGTTCCAAAATCAATTATAATTAGTGGTCCACCAAATTTTTCATACGCAGCAACAGCATTAACAATTCTATCTGCTCCGACCTGCTTTGGATTATCATATTTTATTTTAAGGCCAGTTTTAACACCAGATGCAACCACAATCGAATTAATTCCAAAATACCTTTGAGATAGATGCTGTATTGTAAAAAGAACAGAAGGAACTACAGTGGATATTATAATATCATCAATATCCTTCATCCTCAGTCCTTCATATTCAAATAACTGAGCGACTATCATCCCATATTCGTCTGTACTCTTTTGAGCATCCGTCTTAATTCGCCAACTTGTAATAAGCTCTTTGTCCTTGAAAACTCCAAGCACAATATTTGTGTTACCAATATCAAAAGCTAATAACATCTACGTCTATCCTTCCGCAATTTCAAGTCTCTTTAAAGCAAGTGCTATTGTCAATGCAGGTATAACCCTGTTACCTGTAATTTCAGCACCAAGAACCTCATTTATTCTCTTTAACCTATATTGCACAGTATTAGTGTGAATCCCCATAAATTTTGCTGTCATCGAACTATTTAATCCAGCGTCAAGTACAAATGTTTCAAGTGTATCGAGAAGCTGTTTTGCTTTGTTAATACCAAGTTCCCTATTAAATGGCTCCAGCAAATTCGTAAAGGTTTCCTTAAGGCTGCTATTTTGCATTCTGATATTTGTACAGTTGCTAACAAGTGTCATATCATACTTTGTGAAAACCCTCTTATATGGGAAAACGTATTCAACAAACATCCAGTTTTCGTTGATTAGTCGATAACCTGATGCAGCACCTTCAATTCCATTTATTCCTGTGGAGTGAAAAATCCTGACAGACTTTGAGCCTTCTTTTAATTTCGAGAAAAAATCAAGGCATAGTCCCTTGCAAGAAACATTTTCGTCATCCGCATCTTGATTCTCCCCTCTTAAGATAATTCCATAAATCTCCCCTTCTGAAGCAAGTCTCAGAACTTCAAAAGAATGCTTAGATTCCATCTCATATATTAGTTGATTTGCATGTGTCAAATCCATGCCTTTACATTGAAAAACACTCAGAATGTTTTCATCAATAATCTCAAGTTCATTTCTAAGTGAAGAGGCAAGGCTCAAATTACCACGCATAAGAGCTTTAATAAAGTCTGCCTTTGCATCTCTTTCGGGTGTGAACTTCCACATCCCCATAGCAATTTCAATAATTTCTGCAAGTTTAGTAATTTCTCCTGCAGAATAATTATCGTCATTATCTACTATAAAAATAAAATGCTTTTGTCCATCAATCAAAATTGGACCCCAATATGTTAGCACTCCATTTACATTAATAAAGGTGTAAATGCCAGATTTCTCAACATCTCGTTCTTTGCCTAGTCTAATTGCTTCTTCAATAGTTGTCTGGTGACGAGTTTCTACAGTTAATATTGGGTTAAAATCTTTACTGAGTAATATAACTTGAAAGTCATTGCTGATTGCTGCTTCTTTAAGAGCAGTCTGAAAATTCGAGTATTTTTCGAAGTTAAGGAGATGAAAGATAGTTTTGGTAATTAAATCATTTTTAAAATTATCCCCATACAAAAGTTTATCCATAACGCCTTCTATAACGTCAGAATACCTTATGTCTTCACCAGCATTATCTTTAACGCAAAGCAATGGCAAATCAAGTTCTCTGGCAATCTCAACTGTTTTGTCCTTAAGAAACAAATCTCCATTTCTCCAAAAAACAGCAATGCCTGCAATTTTCGCAGCAGCAAGGGCTTTAACAATTTTAATTTGGAGTTCCTCTTGCATAGGTTGTCCATCATATCCTTGGAAGGATGTAAGTACAAGTTGATTTGGCTTACCATTTTCAGCAAGAATACTGTCAAGCGTATTTCCATCCATCACCGAAACGCTTGTAACCCTTCTATATCCTTGAGATGTTCCAGAAAGCACCTGAGATTTGCTGAGTGAATCTATTTCAAGGCAATCATCTATAGTTACCTTCATCTCTATTCCTCCTCAGAATCTGTAAAATCTTTTGTTTCTAAGTTTTCTCTCTCTAGATTATCTTCTGGATCTTGAGGGTCTTTAACTTCACTATCGGTTGGTTCAATTATTTGATCAACTATTTTGTCGTCTTTTATTTCTTCGGTATCGTCCGTATTCTCATTATCTTCGTTGTCAACATTTTCACGGATTACTACAACCTTATTTTTTGTGCCAAAATGAGGATTTCCCGGGATTCTACCTGCAACTGCTACCACATTCCCCTTATCATTAGAGAACATCTCATTGGCTTTTGACTTTGCCTCTGCAATCATTCTATCCCTTTCGGCAGCATCCTTTGCATTCTCTTCTTCAATGATTCTTTCTTCTTCTGCAATCTGTTCAGACAAAGTTTCGGCATCAAGTTCATCATTATAAAGAGCTTCAAATTGCTTTCCGTCAATGGTTTCTACCTTGAGCAACGCTTCAGCCACTCGAACGAGCTTATCCATATTGGCCTCAAGAATTCTCTTCGTTTCCTCAAATGCTTTTTCGATAATTCTTCTAACTTCATCATCAATCTCAGAGGCAGTGGCTTCCGAGTGATTTTGTCTCGTTGAGAAATCCTTTCCAAGGAAAACTTCATCTGAACCGCTGTAATTGACAGGTCCTAATTTTTCGCTAAAGCCGTATTTTGTTACCATGTCTCTAGCAATATCTGTTGCACGCTGAATATCGTTTGACGCACCAGTACTGATGTCTTCAAGTGTCAAATGTTCAGCAACTCGACCTCCAAGAAGATGCAGAATATCATTAAACATGCCCTTTCTAGTCTTGAAGAATCGCTCATCTTTTGGCAGTGACATAGTAAATCCGCCGGCCATACCTCTAGGAACAATCGTTACCTGGTGAACAGGATCGGAATCTGGAATAGATCTCATTACAATTGCATGCCCAGCTTCATGATAGGCAGTCAGTTTTCGCTCAGCTTCAGAGATAACCCTGCTCTTCTTTGCCGGACCAGCTATTACCTTTGTGGTTGCTTCTTCTATGTCATTCATCCTTATTCTCGTGCCGTTTCTTCTAGCCGCAAGCAAGGCTGCTTCGTTTAATAAGTTTTCAATATCTGCAGGCGTAAATCCTGGTGTTCTCCTTGCCAGAATGCTAGGTGAAACCTTTTCATCCATCGGTTTGTTTTTTGAATGAACTTTAATTATCTCTTCTCTTCCCTTTACATCAGGTATGCCTATAACAATCTGTCTATCAAATCTACCCGGTCTCAATATTGCAGGATCAAGTACGTCAGGTCTGTTAGTCGCTGCCATTATGATTACACCAGAGTTTTCTCCAAATCCATCCATCTCAACAAGAAGTTGGTTAAGGGTCTGTTCTCTCTCATCATTACCACCGCCAAGACCAGCTCCTCTTTTTCTACCTACAGCATCTATCTCATCAATAAAAACTATGCAAGGAGAATTCTTTTTAGCCTGGTCAAATAAATCCCTAACTCTTGAAGCACCTACACCTACGAACATTTCAACAAAGTCAGATCCGCTTATTGTAAAGAAAGGCACGCCAGCTTCACCTGCAGTTGCCCTAGAAACATATGTTTTACCTGTTCCAGGAGGTCCTACAAGCAAAATGCCCTTAGGTATGCGTGCACCCAAGTGCTGATATTTGAATGGATCTTTAAGGAAGTCAACAATCTCCATGAGTTCTTCTTTTTCTTCATGAAGACCTGCAACATCATCAAAGGTTATTTTCTTTCCATCCCCCTTATACATCTTTGCTTTGCTTTTGCCGAAATTGAATGCTTTGCCCTGTCCACCCTTAGACATCATGACAAATAAAAATACGGCAATTCCAACCATTACCAGCGTGGGTAGAAAGTTAACAAATCCCTCCATCATTGAAGGTGGTTTGGTAGTGAACTCCTTAATTGTTCCATCTTTTAACTGAGGAAAAACATAGTTTTCTTCAAGCCACGCTATTTCGTTTAAATATGGTGCATAGGCAACTACATATTTTTTCTTTTGTGCGCTTCCATTATCACCAAGCAGTGAATTTAAAGACTTCTCTATCGCCTCTTTCTGTTTATCAGGATCGTTGCTATTGCTTGATTTCTTGAGTTCTTCACGCTCTTGCTTCTTTTTCTTTTCTGCTTCTTCAGCCTCTTTTCGCTCTTTTGCAGTCATTATCTGAGCCCGTATTTTTCGCTCAGAAATATCAATATTAACAACTTCACCCTTTTCAAGATACTTAACCATCGTTGAAAAAGGAACTTGCTTTTCAGTATAATTACTACCCTTAAAATAAGATGCCATCCCAAGGATTATTGCACATATTATCAGATATACAACTAAATTCTTGCTGAATTTCTTCAAATTATAGTCCTCCTCACTTGCTGCAAACAGCCCTAATATGATATCACATTTACCTTAAAATCTCAATATGAAACCAGCCTTTAAGGCCGCTTTCACAATTATTTTCAACCTCACTGCTTCCTACTTGAAAATCACCTGACATGCGGCCATTCGAACATCCAGTTAAATCTCCCATCCAGATAATTTCTGAACCGACTGCAAGTAGTGGCACTCGATTTCTCAAAATTCTAGGTATCTTGTCGTCCACAAAAATATTCTTAACTTTCTTTTTCACGCCACCTTTTAAAATCATATAGTCACCCGGATTTCGATATCGCAAAATAGGTCGCTTCGAATTACCATATTTTTGCTCAAACACTGTCTTCGAAATAAACACATTGAAACACATTTTATCATTTTCAAATTTATAGTAAGTGCTTTGGAAATTTTCATCAGCGTTATCGACTTCAATTTTCTCCTTCGTAGCAATATTCTTAGGCAATTTATCTACCGTTGAAATTTTCATCGTAAACGAATTATTTTCTACCAAAAATTCCTCGGATAAAATAACGATTTCCTCATACATTCTGCATGCCTTAAAACCAAAAGGCAGGTCAATTTCCATTGATGGATTCTGAGACTTTAAAAGTTCAACAAGGGCTTCCATATGTTTAGAACTTATATTTTCAAAGAGTCCCATACTCTTGATTATATGAGACAACACTCGCTTTTGTATTGCAACGTGATAACCTCCAAGCTCATTTGCAGGAAGAATCGATATGCTTTGATTCAAATTTATTTTGTGCTCATATTTCAATCTTCTCAAGCATTCCTTAGCCTCTCTATCAAGAAAGTCTTCCTGCTCGCTTGCGATTTCGCCAAGCCTTACGATAGCCTCTTTAAAAGCCGGATTGATGCTCTCGATTGCAGGAATTATGTCAAGCCTAATTTTATTTCTCGCGTATATGGGTAGCTCGTTTGTTTTATCCTCACAGTATGGCAATTTCTCTGATTGCAATGCTTCCAGTATATCGCGTTTAGTAACACCAAGTAATGGCCTGAGAATCTCGAATCCCTTTGGTGTAATTTCCGACTTCTGCATAGCCTTAAGCCCAGTGACACCCGTGCCCCTTATTATCCTAAATAAAATTGTCTCAGCCTGGTCATCCATATTGTGTGCTATCAATATTTTTGGTGCTACACCAATCGCTTTGAAAACCTTTTCCGCCTCCTGATAGAAAGCCTGATATCTGACTTTACGCCCGGCCTCTTCAGTAGAAAGTTTCCATTCTTTTGCCAAAGCATTAATATCGGCAGAAACAACCCTTAGATTACAATTGTTTTTTTTACACATTGAGCGCACAAAATCTTCATCAGTATCGCTTGCCTTGCCACGAAGTCCATGATTTACATGCACACAGCTTATCGACAAATCTAGCTCAGACTTAATCTGATTGAGAATATAAAAAAGACACGCTGAATCAGGTCCCCCTGACAAAGCGAGAATTATCTGGTCTCCATTATTAAAGAATTTCATATTTTCAATATGTTCTCTAATCTCTTTTAAAGTCATATTGGAATTATACCACAAATAGTTAGTACTTCACATCTAAAATCATAATTTTAAACACTTTTTTGTTATTTACAACAAAATACCGGTAAACCCCAGCATTTCGCTTCGATTATACCGGCACTATTTTTTAATCAGTTCGTCGAGTTCCTCTATGGTCCTAGGAGTATTTTCAACCTTATCAATTACGCCCTTTTCAACTAGCCTATCGTAGAGATCTAATACCATGGGTTTCTCAAGGTTGGCTTTTTTTAGAACTTCAGCATTGTGGAATACCACCCTAGGCTTGTCATGCATTAATACTTTTCCAGCATCAATGACAACTACCTCATCTGCCCAACCATAGGCGTAATTTACATCATGAGTTGAAACTAGAACAGTAATCCCCTCATCCACCATCATCTCTATTATGTTATTCACAATGTATGTATGCTTTGGATCAAGTGATGATGCAGGCTCATCCAAAATTACGATTTTGGGCATCATGACCAAAACATCCGCAATGGAAACCTGCTTCTTCTGACCTCCTGAAAGAGCGTGCGTTGCCTTGTGCACAAATGGCCCTATCAAAAGCCTGTCAACCACCTTATTAACGGCTTCCTCTGCTTCCTCGGCACTCATACCCATATTCATCGCACCAAACGAAATCTCTTGCTTAACGCTTGCAGAAAAAAGCTGGTTATCTGGATCCTGAAACACAATTCCAACCTTTGATCTGAGCTCAAGAAGCGATTTCTTGTCATAGGCAACTTCTTTTCCGTCTACTTCAAGTCTTCCTTTAATCAGTTTATGAATCCCATTCAATGTCAAGAAAAATGTTGACTTGCCCGCGCCGTTAGCACCTAAAAATGCAATCTTCTTTCCTCTCTTAAGCTCTAGAGAAAAGCCGTCAAGCGAATATGTCTGTTCATCATCGTACGAAAAATAGATATCTTCGGCCTTTACAATTATATCTTCTTTTTTTTCTTCTTGCATATTACTACCTCTGATAGACTTTAAATATAGACTATCCCACATACTTTGATCCATACCGTTATCGCAAGCATGAACGCCCCGAGAAGACCGATCAGCAATATGGTTTGACTATTTTGTTCGTAATGCTCTTCTATCATTCGAAGCTCACCATCATATCCACGTGCTTCCATTGCATCAAAGAGATTGTTCGATCTCTTCATGGAGTTTATAAAAAGCGCTGATAACATTCCAGCAAACGACTTGATGGATGTTCTGTAGTTACGATATCCAAGCCTTGATTTCTGAGAAGTCGTGATGTTCATAGCCACATTTAACAAAATAAAGATAAACCTGTAAATTAGCATCATGAGCTCTACAAAAATTTTCGGCAGTTTCCACTTACGAAGCACGGAAATTATATCAGGCATGGTCGTATTTAGTGACAGAAAATAAAGACTCGAAACTGAAGCCATTGCTGTCATTATCAATTGAAAACCTTGCCACATGCCGATTTTGCTGCCCGTAAGATAATAGTTTCCGATTGGAATCGCGTAAAGGTCAAGTGTAGTCTTGGATATATTCACAAAAAGTGCGATGGTTCCAAAAATCAAAAACGACAACGGCCACGTAAGTAAATTTCGATACCTTTTCGCGTTGATGCCACCCTTAAACACATTCAGATAATAGTTGAGCGACAAAATAATAACCGCCAAAACAACTGACCTGCTTGCAATTAAAAGAATCAATGTTATAAGACAGTACAGCATCTTTTCAGTAGGATTAACATATCTGAGTTTGGAATAATAGCATAATTTATCTATAATAAGCATATTTTCCCCTTAAAAAATACGTCGGCCGGATAACCCAGCCGACATAGATATACCTTCAGTGAATATTAATTGAATATCACATTCGCATATTTTAAAGGAGTTTAGTCTTCGTCAGCATCGTCAGGAATACCATATTTCTTCCTGTCTTTAGAACGCTGTGTAAGTCTCCCTAGAATAAAGGCTACCACGCCAACGCCAATACCTGTCTGTACACAGAAGATCAGAGATTCAACCTCACCTGGAAGTTCTCCACCCAGCATTTTCTCAAGAACCGGCTCAGCCCATGGCTCATATTCATAATCATCGTCTGTGATTCCTTTTTGCTCTTTTACAATATCACTGATTGCTCCACTTCCTGCGTCATCAGATCCACCAAATTCAGCTCCCTTAAGTGCAAATAGAGGAACTATTGCAAGAAGCACACATATGATAATCAGCAAAACAGCAACTTTTGAACTACCCTTCTTATTCATCATACACCCCCTATTTCTGCGGTGCAAGACCGATAGCTCTCATCTCAGGTTTAGCATAATTCATAAGAGCCATATATACAAGTGCGGACAAAATACCTTCAATTATAGCTAGTGGAACCTGAGTTGCTGCAAAGATTCCTAAGAATTTGGCAGCTGAAGCCATAACTCCACCTGTCTCTGAAGGATATGCAAATGCAAGCTGGAAGCTTGTGATGCAGTATGTAAACAAATCTCCAAGAGCAGTTGCAAGGAAAACTGCAAATGGCTTGTTGATGTTAGTACCCTTTAGTCCCTTCCAAAGAATCCATGTAAGTAAAGGACCACCTATAGCCATTGAGAATGTGTTAGCACCTAAAGTTGTAAGACCACCGTGTGCAAGAAGGATTGCTTGGAACAACAAAACAATGATTCCAAGTACACTTGTTGCTGCTGGTCCAAACAGTACGGCTCCAAGACCTGTTCCTGTCATATGTGAACAGCTTCCTGTAACTGAAGGAATCTTTAGCGATGAAAGTACGAATACAAATGCACCTGCCATCGCGATTAGAACCATAGTCCTCCTGTTTTCCTCTGTAAGCTTTTTAATCTTAATAATACCTGCTACTACAAACGGAACCGAAATAGCTCCCCAAATCAAGCAGTGCGTTAGTGGCAAATAGCCTTCCATAATGTGCATTCCGTGAGACACTGGAACAACACCGAAAACTAGTGCAAAAGCACAGCTCAAAGAAAGAAGAGTTTTCTCTCTTTTAGTCATAATGACCTCCTTTTATAAAAATAAAAACACTTAAAATACTTTAGGAATTATGATAGTTGGATTTAATAAGGAAGCCAAACATTCCATAAAAAAACGCCCAACAGGGCAAATCATTTTTAAATACTAAAACATCAATGCCTGTCATCTCTCGTAACATTACGCATCAATTCAGTGGCAGTTCTTCTGACTTCGATATCACTGAGCGTTTAGCCTTCCCAAAAGACTTATTCTACAATCTTGCATATTCAAATCTTCATATATTCATAAATTATGCATAAATGTTGTCTTTCAGTGGCAATGTTAAACGTCCTCCATCTTCACAGCGGCGTGACCGTGGAAGCTTCTACTTCCTTCTCTTTTAAACTTTATGTACCTACTGAATAATTCCATGCATATTTTATCATTAAGATCATGTAACGTCAAGAAAAA
>JAQYRL010000001.1 GCA_028725765.1 Clostridiales bacterium | reverse complement strand
ACCTATTTTAGCATATTTTAGTATAATTGTATCAATTTTGCTAATAACATATTATTAATTTGCTATTAATTTAAATATTCATAATAATTCATGAAAATCCATTTCTTTCTGATCGCTTGCTTTTTATATCTCAAAGTTATATAATTAAAACGTACAGAGATTTTTTCATTTCGTTGGGCAATTGGAGCCCTTCTACTTGAAAATTTGCTCTGTTTTTTAATATAAAAAATCTTAGCCTAATCTGAATTAGCCACCAATTCTTTTTGTCCGCTTATCCAACTATTTCGAACACCCTGTTTAATGTTGTGTTTTCATAGCACAAAACAAAAACCTCATCTTCATAATGCATTTATTTGCAGTTATCAAAGATGAGGCCATTAAAATTATTACGTAAGTCTATCTTAATTATTTACTCGGTAAGATTTCATTTATCACTCTCAAGGCATTCTCATGTGAAATTTTATCAATTTCATCATCTGTAAAGTGCTTTTGCATTCTCTCAAGCAATTTTGAAAAGCCGCTGTAATTTATCAATTCTCCATTGTCCTCAATCCCATCAAAGTCTGATCCGAATCCCAGCGCATCAATACCTGCCTTTGATTTCATATAAAGCAGGTGTTTGATGATTACATCAAAGGTTGCAGGCTCTCCATCATCTCTGAGGAATGATTTTTCAAAGTTGACACCAACAACACCACCCTTATTTCCAAGTTCCTTCAATTGTAAATCTGTCAAGTTTCTTCTGTGATTACACAGGGATTTTGCACATGAATGAGATGCGACAAATGGCTTATCGGAATATTTGCATACATCGAAAAATAGTTTTTCTGATCCATGAGATACGTCAATTAGCATACCAAGATTGTTCATCTCTCTTACAACATCTATTCCAAAATCTTTCAGTCCCATCGCATTCTTCTCAGGGTCATCACTACAAGGATATCCTATTGAGTTCTCAAAATTCCAAGTTAAGGTTATAAGCCTTACCCCCATATCAAAGACTTTGTGCAGACGCTCAATATCACCCTCAAGCAGTACTCCATCCTCAATTGTGAGCATTGACGATATCTTGCCTACTTTACTATTTTGTTCTATATCTCCCTTGCACAAAACAGGTGCAACAATATTCTCGGAATTCTTAAGTTGTTCCTCATAGTATGAATGCACTTTTTCGAATAGTTCCCAAGCTGTCATGTGTTTTTGCTCTATCGGAGACATAAATATAGCAAAAAACTGGGCTAGACAATCGTTGTCTTTGAGCAAATCAAGGTTAATCGACAAGTCAATATCCTTTAGAGGCTTGTTCTTTCTCCACGCTTCAAGCATTGTGTCGCAGTGCATGTCAATTAATTTATTCATTGCTCCTCCTAAATTTCTTCTCTGGTCATGTCTTCGAAGGTCTGTCGTCTAACAACCAATTCAGCCTTGCCATCTTTAACTGCTACGACAGCCGGCTTAGGTATTTTGTTGTAATTGCTAGCCATTGAATAACCATAAGCGCCGGTTGAAAGCATCGCAATAATGTCGCCCATTTCAGTTCTTGGCAGTTCAATGTTTTTGATGAGTATATCCCCCGATTCGCAACATTTGCCGCAAATTGAAACCACTTCTTTGTCGGGATAATTATTATCCGCCTTATTCGCAACTATTGCTGTGTACTCTGCCTGATAGAGAGCTGGCCTGATGTTATCTGCCATACCACCATCAACTGAGACATACTTGATCAAATCTTTAATCTCCTTAATCTCTCCAACTGAGTAGAGAGTAATCCCAGCCTCTGCAACGATGCTCCTGCCTGGTTCTATTGCAACAGTTGGCATAGACTTGTTGTTTTTTTGAAAGAATTCAGTAATCACTTCCATTATTGGATCTAAGAAGTAGCTGAATGGTTTTCTCTCTTCATCTATGTACTTCGCTCCGAAGCCTCCTCCGACATTCAATTCTTCAATATCCCAATTCGTTTCTTTGTTCACTAATAGAAATAAATCTAAAACTTTATTTAGTGCCTCTAGGTGGTATTCATTTTCAAACAATTGCGAGCCTACATGAAAATGAAATCCTTTGAGGTGTATATGCTCCGAAGCCAAGGCTTTCTTTACAATCGGCAACACGGTTTCTTCGTCTGCGGTAAATCCGAATTTGGAATCCTTCTTACCTGTAACAATATAATCATGGCTTGATGTTTTAACACCTGGTGTCAGCCGAAGAAGTATCTCAGTTTTCTTATTCTTTTTCTTGCATATATCCTCTATCAAGTCTAGTTCGTGAAAACCGTCAACAATTATACGGCCCACACCGTAGTCTATTGCTTCTTCCAATTCTGTATAAAGCTTATTATTCCCGTTAAACTCAATTTTTTCAGGCGAAATACCCGCTTTTATAGCAGTATATAATTCCCCACCAGAAACAACGTCGACACAAATATTTTGCTTCTTTATCAGTCTCCCCATGTAAAGTGGGAAGAATGCCTTAGCTGCATACGCAATTCTGACATTTTGATATTTATCTAAAAAGCATTCCTTGAGTTCATTTATCCTATTCAAAATTTCATTCTCGGACACAACGTAAAGTGGCGTGCCATACTCTTTTGCTAATTCTACCGTGTCACATCCATCAAAAAATAATTTATTATTTTTTATTTCTATTTCCATATACCATATTCCTTCTTACTTATTATCAATTCTGCTAAAACATGCTCCTTGATTTTGTTTCTATAAGAGTTGATTATTAAGAGTTGATTATTCGAGCATTAATAACATTCAAACGTTAAAATTTCTTTTGATTTTGTATCAATAGTGCATGTGGCACCGATCGGTAAAGTTAGGTTTGACTTGCCATGTCCAGATTGAATATTGTAAACCACAGGAAAATCAAAGTTTCTTAAAGCATCTCCTATGGATTCGTTTGCACCAAAAGTCTCGTCATCAGGATTTGTAATTTCTGTAAACTGGCCCAAAATTACCCCAGCGCATTCATCGAATTTGCCAGAATTTCTAAGATGGTATATCCACTTATCAATCTTACTTAAAGGCTCACCAATCTCCTCGATGAAAATAATACTATTTTTCGATTCAAACTCGTATGGTGTTCCTACGGATGCTGACAAAAGAGACAGGTTCCCGCCAGACAATCGGCCTTCTGCTCTGCCATCCCTAAGAATTTCTATTGCATAATCGGCATTTTTAAAGTTTAAAATTTCATCTTGATTTGTTTCTTTCACCATTCTTAACAGGGATTCTTTGCTCAATTCATCAAAATCAATCATATTGCTCAGAACCATTGGCCCATGATATGTTACAAAACCACAGTCTTTGCTGAACGCATTTAATAAATTTGTAACATCGCTATATCCAACAAAAACCTTTGGATTTTTAGAAATTAAATCATAATCAAGATACTGCATTATTCTTGAGCTACCATCGCCGCCCCTTATGCAGAAAATACCATCAATCTCGTCATCTTCAAACATCTTATTGATCCAGTATGCTCTGACTTTTTCATCACCAGCCATATATCCGGCATAAGTATCATTGATATTTTCTGCAAAAACAGGTTCAAAACCTATTTTCTCAACGCTTTCTTTGCATTTGATGACATCCTCTGCTTTTATTTTTGAACTTGGGCAAACCAACCCTATTTTGTCACCCTCGCGGAGTTTTTTTGGAAAAATCATATTAATACCACATTGCATTTACTATAACTGTAGCGGCAATTAGTGATGCCAAATCTCCCAAAAGACCAGCTGCAATTGACTGTCTAACATTAGTAACACCTATAGCTCCAAAATATACTGCAACTACATAGAATGTTGTCTCTGTTGAACCAAGTGCAACTCCTGCAATTCTACCTATCTGAGACTGTGTTCCATACTCTTTGATAAGGTCAACCATCATTCCCTCAGCTCCACCGCCTGAAAACGACCTCATGATGCCCATAGGAAGAACTTCTCCAGGCATGCCTATTAAACTTGTTACGGGATTTATGACACTAACTAGCCAATCCATTGCACCAGACGCTCTGAACATTCCGATAGCACATAGCATAGCTACAAGATAAGGAATAATCATTACGGCTGTCTTAAAACCTTCTTTTGCTCCTTCAGTAAATACCGAATAAACCGGTACCTTCTTAGTAATAGCATAAAAACAAACTACAGCAACTACAACAGGTATTGCCCAAGTCGATATTAGTTCTAATACATGTGTCATTTTACTTCTTGTATGATTAATTCGAAGCTAAATCATACTCTCCTTTCCATTTTTACTGTTTGTGTCATAATACATTCAGATACTGTGGACTTTTAATTTGTTTTTTGTAGCTTGACTACTTGATAGGAGTGTATTGCCATCTCATT